>DASRKV010000362.1:0-21483 GCA_035648795.1 Opitutaceae bacterium | reverse complement strand
TGGGCCTATTCGCTGGTCGCACTGCTCGCGTTGCTCACCGGCTATATCCTCGGTCTCGACGCCGGACTGCCGTCCCGTGGGTCGAGAGCCGGCTGGCCGTCTCCTTCAACCAACCCGCGTTCCTTCAATCCATGAACCCCTCCGCAATCAATTGCCATACTTACGAGTTCTGTTTTCCCACGCTCGACACGCTGGTCCAGGTCGAGGAGGCCGATGGGGAGGCCGTCGTCTTGCACGCGCTCGCCCGGAACCCCAGACGAGCGCTATCCCACGGTCTCGGAGATGAAGGCGGAATTGGACAGCTACGAGATTGTGCCCCTCGTCGGCCGCTACCAGCATCTGCAGGCCCCGCAGCCGTGGAAGGGGCGCTTCCGGCTGCTGCCCCTGATCCTGCTGTTCATGGGCGTCCAGGTGGTCCTGTTCGGGCTCATGTTCTGGTACTTCACAACCCACGCCAAACATTGAGCCCCGCGCTCCGCTCCGCGGGCGAGAATCCGGTCATTCCGGGGTTGCCAGCGCCCGGGCGTTCTGAGAACATTTTATCCTGTGTCCGAACCCGTCCGTCCCGACCCCGACGCGCTGCTCGCCTCGCTCAAGCAGGCGGAGGCGAAGCAGGCGCGCGGCCGGTTGAAAATGTTTTTCGGCATGGCGCCGGGCGTGGGCAAGACCTACGCCATGCTGCAGGCGGCACGCAAGGAGCATGCCGAGGGGGTGGACGTGGTCGTGGCCCTGGTCGAGACCCATGGGCGCGAGGAAACGGAGCGCCTGCTCGAAGGCCTGCCCGTTCTCCCGCGCAAGCCCGTCGCCTACCGGGGCATCCAGCTCGCGGAGCTGGACCTTGAGGCGGTACTGGCCCGCCGCCCACGCCTCGCCGTGGTGGACGAGCTCGCCCACACCAACGCGCCCGGCTCCCGCCACCTCAAGCGCTGGCAGGACATCGAGGAGTTGCTCGTCGCGGGCATCGATGTGTTTACGACGCTCAACGTCCAGCATCTCGAGAGCCGCGCGGACACCGTGCACCAGATCACCGGCGTGGCCGTGCGCGAAACCGTGCCGGACTTGATGATCGAAGCGGCCGACGAGATTCAACTGGTGGATCTCACGCCGGGCCAGCTCCGCGAGCGGCTGGCCGACGGCAAGGTTTATCTGGGCGATCGCGCCGCCACGGCGGCGGATAATTTTTTCAAGGAGACCAACCTCACCGCTCTGCGCGAGCTGGCGCTGCGTGTCACCGCCGAGCGGGTGGACAAGCAACTCCGGGAAATCCGCGGGGACCGCCAGATCAGCGCCATCTGGCGCAGCGGGGAGCGGTTGCTCGTCGCGATCGGCCCGAGCCCCTTCTCCACCCGCCTCATCCGCTGGACCCGGCGCATGGCCTACGCGCTGGACGCGCCGTGGCTCGCGGTCAACGTCGAGACGACGCATCCCCTGGCGCCGGACGAGCAGAAGCAGCTCGACGAAAACCTGGCCCTGGCCCGCGAGCTGGGCGCGGAGATCGTCGTCCTGCCCGGCCGCGATGTGGCTGATGGCCTGGTGCGGGTGGCGCAGCAGCACAACGTCAGCCAGATTGTCCTGGGCAAATCGCGCCGGCTGCCGCTTTTTGACTTCCTGACGGGCGGCTCGCTGGTGGACCGCGTCATCCGTCGCAGCAGCCAGATCGATGTCTACGTTGTGCCGGCGGAGCCGCGCACGGGCCGGCACCGCTGGCGCGAGTGGAACGTCTCGACCACGTCGCGGCCGAAAGAGTACGCCACGGCTGCCCTGACCGTGGCTGCGGTCACCCTGGCCGGCCTCGTCGCCAAGGACTGGATCGGCTATTCGGCGGTATCACTGTTTTTCCTCACCGCCGTGATCCTGCTTGGACTGTTCGTGGGCCAGGGGCCGATCCTGCTCGCGGCGACCCTCAGCGCGCTGACTTGGAATTTCCTGTTCATTCCGCCGGTATTCACGTTTCGGATCGACAAGTTCGAGGATGGGCTGATGTTCGGGATCTTCTTCGTCGTGGCGCTCGTCACTGGTCGCCTGACGGGGCGGCTGCGGGCGCAGGAACGCGTGGAACGCCAGCGCGAGCAGCGGGTGACCGCCTTGTACCACCTGACCCGCGCCATCGCCATCGCCCGGTCCGCCGACGAGATGCTGCGCAACGCCACGGCCCAGGTGCAGGAAGTATTTGGGGCGCGGATGGCGATCTTCACCGAGGACCCGGCCCAGCCGGGCCGGCTGGTGCTGCACCCGGCGGCGACTTACGTGGCCGGCGAGAAGGAGCAGAGCGTGGCCGCCTGGGTGTTCCGCAACCGCAAATTGGCCGGGCGGTTTACCGACACCCTGCCTTTCGCCGAGGCCTTTTATCTGCCGCTGCTGGCGGGTGAGCGCGCGCTGGGCGTGATGGGTGTGCAGCCTCCTCCCCAGTTGGCATTGGCGACGGCGCAACGCGACTTGTTCGAGAGCTTCGCATCGCAGATCGCCCTCGCGCTGGAACGGGAGCAGTTGCGCACGGCCAGCGAGCTGGTGCGGTTCACCGAGGCCTCGGATCGGCTGCATCGCACGCTGCTCGACAGCGTTTCGCATGAAATGAAAACTCCGCTGGCGGTGATGGCAACTGTCGCCGACAATCTGGCCGACGCCGCGGCGGGCCCGGTCAAACCGCTCGTGGAAGAGATGCGCACGGCGGTGCGCCGGCTGCAGCACCTCGTGGACAACCTGCTTGGCATGACGCGGCTCGAGTCCGGCGCGTTGCGGCTCCGGTTCGATTGGACCGAGGTGGCGGATCTGGTGAACGCCGCGCTCGAGGCCACCGCTGATTCCCGGCAGGGGAGGGCTGTCCAGGTGCAACTTCCGCCCCACCTGCCTTTGGTGCGACTGGATTTCGGCCTGATGCAGCAGGCGTTGGTGAACCTGATTCACAATGCCTGCCACCACACGCCCGCGGCTGCCAGGATCGTCGTCACGGCCGGAGTCGACGAAGCGGCGCAGCAAGTCTGGATCGCGGTCGACGACGACGGTCCCGGCCTGGACGCTGCCCAATTGCCGCGGCTGTTCGACAAGTTTTTCCGTGGCCGGCCGGACCAGGCCGGCGGACTTGGGCTGGGGCTTTCCATCGTGCGCGGATTTGTCGAAGCTCACGGCGGACGCGTGCAGGCGGAAAACCGGCCGGCCGGCGGCGCGCGTTTTTCCATTTTCCTTCCCCTGGACCACCCTGGTAGCGTACCCCCCGAATGAGCCCCGACGCCCCGCGTTTTGAAGTTCTCATCATCGACGACGAAGTCCAGATCCGGCGCTTGCTCCGGCTCATGCTGGAAGCGGCGGGCTATGCGGTGCGCGAGGCGGATGTGGGGCAGATCGGCCTCAACGAGGCGGCCTACCGTCGGCCCGACGCCATCATTCTCGACCTGGGCCTGCCGGATCTGTCGGGGGTCGAGGTGCTCAAGCGTCTGCGCGAATGGAGCCAGGTCCCGGTATTGATCCTCTCGGTGCGCGGCGCGGAAAGCGACAAGATCGCTGCCCTCGATGCCGGGGCCGACGATTACCTGACCAAACCTTTCGGCAGCGGCGAACTGCTCGCCCGCCTGCGGGTGTTGTTGCGACGTGCGCTCACGCCGGAGGAGACGGGCGTGGTGAAATTCGGCACCATCGAGGTCGATTTGACCCGGCGAGTGGTCACGAAAGCCGGGGCGGAGGTCAGGTTGACCGCCAAGGAATACGCGTTTCTCCGCCTCCTGGCCGTCCATCGTGACAAGGTCATCACCCACCGGCAAATCCTCCGGGAAATCTGGGGACCGAAGGCGGAGGACCAGACGCATTACCTCCGCGTGTACATGGCGCACCTGCGGCAGAAGCTCGAAGATGAGCCCAATCAGCCGCGCCACCTGAGAACTGAATCAGGCATTGGCTACCGGCTGGTGGCAGAGTGAACGCCCGAAGAGTCTGCGATTTCGCGGCTGGTCAAACGGTGGACACGGGCAAGCCGCCGAAGTCACGGGCACGAAGGACGGCTGGCTGGCCGGTCGCTACTCATTGAACGGATCGAATTTCCGGGCGGCCAGCTTTGCCGCAAGAGCGGGATTGATGACGGCTTCCCGCTCGAGCAAACGGCATTCCATCGCTTTAAGGTCGTTCTGCTTTTGCTCCAATTCCAGTTCGCGGTCCTGCTGGGTTTGGAGCTTATCGAGGAGCCGCGCTTCACTCATCTCAACGAACGCCTGGTGCTTCCTGAACCCCTCCCAATCTTCTCTTAACTGGTTTTCACGCCGCTCCAGCTCGGTTTTGAGTCGTTCGAGCGCTGCCAAAATCGAGAGGAAGTCGGGCGTGATGTGAGGTCCGGAAGCTTGGGCGAGTTCCATAAGCAATGATGTAGTTCGTTAGTGTAAATCCTAATGGCAAAAACATGCCACTATTCTCCTTAAACGCCAGTCTTCATTCGGGCTAAATTTTTTAATGATTAATAATGAACATATTAAGCAATACGTCCGGCAATTGATCCGCCGTGTTCAGGCGATGTGTTTGCGTTAACCCTATGGCTGGCGGAAGAGTCTTGATCGGCAATCTCCCGTTCTTGCGTGTCGTCGGTAGCAGATGGCGCGCCAGTAATTGAAAGTCAGTTGGAGCCATTTATAAACAACTACAGAGTAGCATCTTGTAGAAGTTATCTATTCGCAATACACCAAAGAGTCTTGGCCAACGCGACCGAAAGCGCAAAAATCCGACACCTGGACAAAAGATAGTCGTGGACTAGGATTCGCAAGATACATGCCGGTTTGCGGCTCAAACAACCACACATTGCGCGCGTCACGGCCTTGGGATGAGTCCGGTGAAATGGTCGGGGCGACAGGATTTGAACCTGCGACCTTCTGGTCCCAAACCAGACGCTCTACCAGGCTAAGCTACGCCCCGAAGCCGGACGGGTAGGGGACGGCGCTTCCAGGCAGCTGTCAACGCTATCCTCGACAGCGATTTGGGTGGGCGCAACGTCTCAGCAATCTGCTTGATTCGCCCCCTCTTTGTCCCTACACATGCCGCTCCACCCTTCTATACATGGATACAATTTCGCGCGAAAGTAACAGTAGCTACCTGCCGGTGGCTGGTGTCTTGGTTGGCGTGCTTGCCCTGATTCTCGGCGGTATCGCCCTCGTCAAGGTCAGCTCTCTCAACAAGAGAGTGCCCGAGGATCTGCTGGACAGATTGACGAGCGCCGAGTCCGACGCGCGCAACGCTGCGTCGGCGGCGGACAAGGCGAGCAAGGACATCATTTCGCTGACGCGCTCCACGCAATCGGCGTTTGATTCGATCGGACCCGAGATCGGCGGTTTGAAGGACTCCGTGAAGAAACTGGAGGATGCGGCGAAAGCTCGCGTGGTTGCGCCGAGAGCGGCCAAAGGATCAGGTGAGGCGGCGGTGGCTGGCCCCGGTGAATACGTGGTGAAGCCGGGTGACACCGGCACCAAGATCGCCAAAGCGACGGGCGTACCCATCGCGGAGCTTGAAGCGGCCAATCCTGGCATCGACTGGCGGCGTCTGAAGGTCGGGCAGAAGGTGAAGACGAAGTAGTCCGGGCCGGACGTGGATTATTTTTCGATCAAAGCCTCCTCGACCCAGCGTCGCGGAGGCTTTTTCATTTTTGCATGAACGACCTGCCCGCCCCCATCGTGCCGGCGCGCTGGGAAAAAACCGGCCAGCACCTTTACGCCAGCTGCCAGTTGTTCGATGTGCTGCACGCGCGTTACCGCCATCCGGGCCGCGGTCGGGAACGCGATTTTGTGGTTATGACCGCGCCGGATTGGGTCAACGTCATCGCCCTGACTCCGGATCATCAGCTGGTCCTCGTGCGGCAGTTTCGTTTCGGCATCGACGATTTTTCAGTGGAGATTCCCGGCGGGGTCATGGAGCGCGGCGAAGAACCGCTGGCCGCGGCGCAGCGGGAATTGCGCGAGGAGACCGGACATACCGGGAGCAAGGTTCGCGTGCTGGGCCGCGTGCACCCGAATCCGGCGATAATGAACAACGTGTGCCATCTCGTGCTCGTCGAGGACGTCCGGCGCACCGCCGTACTGGCCTGGGATCACGACGAGGAGATCGAGGTGCTCACCGCGCCGGTGGACGAGGTCTACGCCTGGGCGCGCACCGGGCGCATCTCCCATGCGCTGGTCCTCGATGCCTTGCTGCTTTTCGCGCCCGAATGGGAACGATTGCGACGCGGTGCGGATTAAGCGGCGCGATGCTGCGGAGGGCGGTGGAACCCGCCGTCCCCGGCGGGTTTCTCGACGACAGGGCTTCCAGCCCGCCGGGACGGCGGACTCCACCTTTTTGATGTCCCGATTCCTCCGGGAGAAAACGGCCTCGACCGTGGTGACGCCCGGCGCGGGGACGATGGACCGGGATTTGGGCACCAGCCGGCTTCGACGCGCAAGTCCCCGGCCTATGCCTCGTCGCGCGGTTGGCGGGGGCGGGCGGAAAAACGTCCGTTTGACTAAATCCCACCGGAAGCTTTTGTGCGTCTGAGCGCATCAAGCCGCCCGTTTGCCCCGGAATCATCCAGGCCGCGGCCGCCCTTCGCGCAATGTGATGTCAGCTCCTGTTTTCGCCAATCTTCCTGAAACGCTCGGATCCGCCGGCGATTCGCGCCTGCCGGCCTCCCTGGAGGCGGAGATTCGCGCGATCTACGAGCGCAGCCCGCTTTATCCCGAGCGCTTTCCCCTGCACCCGGAGCCCCTCCACTGGGCCTGTTACCATGGGATTCCGGTGCTGACCAAGCAGGAAATCTTGGAGCGGGGCCACGCGGCGTTTTTCGCGGACTACCGGGCGATCGAGCGGGGTCTGCAAAACCGCGAGTACGAATACGAGCATACCTCGGGTTCGACGTCGCAGCCGATGACGGTGATCATGGAGGATGGCTGGTGGACCGAGCAGACACGCCGCGCCTATCTGGCGCATCCGCGACTGGCGCCCTACGCCGGGCGCCCGGTGCGGAAGGCGGTGCTGGCGCCGGTCGCGTGCTCGAGCAACCTTTGTCCCTATGAAGACGAGCCGTTTCCGCACCGCTATTTTGAGGGCACCGTCTATCTTAACCTGACGAGCGATCCATTTGTGTTTCCCGAGGCGGAATGGGACCGCATTGTCCTGGAGTTGCAGGCGGTGAAACCCGAGATCATCGAGGGCGAGCCGGTTTATCTTTCGTTGCTGGCGCGCGCCGCCGCCAAACGCCAGGTCAGCGTTCCGAGTGTGCGGGTCGTCATTCTCACCTACGGCAAGGCGAGTCTCCAGCACAGCCGCCGGATCGCCGCGGTGTTTCCAGCGGCGCAGGTCGACCTCTATGGCTCTACGGAGGCCGGATACATTTTTGTCGGCGACGCCTTTCAGGACAACTCGCGCGTCATCGACGCCAACGCCTTCGTTGAACTCGTCCCGTGGCGCGGCGCGGCCGACACTTTCCAGACCCGGGTGACGACCCGCAACCGGCAGGCCATGCCGTTGCTGCGCTACCACACCGGCGATGTCGTCCGGCGTTTTCCGACGGGCTTTCGCATCCTCGGCCGCGAACGCGACCTTTATGTTCGCGGCGACGGGGTCGTCGTGTCGGCCAGCGACATCGACGCCGCCCTGCCGGACAGCTTCGCCTGCTGGCACTATTGCCTCGTTCAGACCGGAGAGAGCCGTTGGGATTTCCACTATGTGGCCGACCACCCGGCGCCGAAGGAGACGGGAGCCGCGTTGGCCCGGGCTCTGGGTGATGGCGTGCGGGTGAATGCCTTCAGGCGCCGGTACCTGCAGCCGGCGTCAAGCGGCAAGTTCTCGCTCCTCAAACCGCTGGTGAAATGATGTGTCCGCGGCGCGGGGCTGGACGAGGCTGCGACGATGTAATCGGGCAAGGGGTGGAATCCGCCGTCCCCGGTGCGCTTTTCGATGCGAAGCTTTCCGCCTGCCGGGATGGCCGGCTCCACCTTCTGTGTCCCGATTTCTTCGGGGGAAACCGCCTTGGCCCGGCGTTCGGCCGGCGGAGGCGGCGGTTCTCCGCCGCCGCTTATGGAGGTCACTCCGTCTGCGTAAGTCGTGCTTCTTTGCTGTTGCAGGTATGCTTATAAGCGGTCCCTAGGTTTGGTGCGCGACGGCGGAACCTTTACTTTCCAGCCGCGCTTTGGTCTACCCACCGACGATTTAGGCCTGCTGATGTCAGGCCCCGCTCGTCTGATCTATGTTCTCTCTCTCACTGCGATGAATCCCGTCTGCAGCCTTTTCCGCGCCTCGATCGGCAAGAAGTTCGTGATGGCCGTCACCGGCGCGGTCCTGATCGCGTTCGTCACCGGTCACCTCGTCGGCAACCTTCAGATTTTCGCCGCGCCCGACAAGATCAACGGGTATGCCCATTTTCTCCAGAGCCTGGGGCCGATGCTGTGGATCGAGCGGTTGATCTTGTTGGCGTGCGTGCTCCTGCACATCGGAATCGGCGTCCAGCTTACCCTTGAGAACTACCAGGCGCGGCCCCGGAAATACGATTTCAACCACACAATCCGGGCGACGCTCGCTTCCCGCAGCATGCGCGTGACGGGGGGCGTCGTGCTGGCGTTCATCGTGTATCATCTGGCGCAGTTCACGGTGGGATGGGTGCAGACGGGGGAGTTCAAGGCTGCCCTGCCCGAGTATGTCATGCAGTCGGATTTCCACCTCCTCGGCTTTCCGGTCGTCGCCAAGGACCTCCCGGTCCACGATGTCTATAGCATGGTCTTCCTCGGTTTCTCCCACCCGGTCGTCTCGCTCTTTTACATCATTGCGGTGGGACTGCTGAGCTTTCATCTGGTGCACGGGGCGGAGAGCATGTTTCAGACGCTCGGATGGAAAAGCGGCAAATGGGCAGGCTTGCTCAAGAAAATCGTCGTCCTCTACTGCGTGCTTTACTTTCTCGGCAACCTCCTGATTCCCGGCGCCATCCTGACCGGCCTCGCCAGGCCCGCCCCCGGCACCTATGCCGCACAGAAGCTCGAAGCCGCCGTCCTGCCCGCCACCGTTACCCAGCGTTAATCCTTCCCGCCATGGCCAAACTCGAATCCAAGATCCCCTCGGGCCCGCTCGATCAGAAGTGGACCAAGCACAAGGCGGAGAGCAGGCTCGTCACTCCGACGAACAAGCGAAAGTACGAGATCATCGTCGTCGGCGCCGGGCTCGCTGGCGCCTCGGCGGCGGCGACGCTGGCCGAGCTCGGTTACGGCGTGCAATGCTTCGTCTTTCACGACAGCCCGCGCCGGGCCCATTCGATCGCGGCCCAGGGCGGCATCAACGCGGCGAAGAATTACCAGAACGACGGCGACAGCGCCTTTCGCCTCTTCTACGACACGATCAAAGGCGGCGACTTCCGGTCCCGCGAGGCCAACGTCCATCGCCTCGCCGAGGTCTCGGTCAATATCATCGACCAGTGCGTGGCGCAGGGTGTGCCCTTTGCCCGCGAATACGGCGGCCTCCTCGCGAACCGTTCGTTTGGCGGCGCGCAGGTCTCGCGCACGTTCTACGCCCGGGGCCAGACCGGCCAGCAACTGCTCCTCGGCGCCTACTCGGCGCTTTCGCGCATGATCGGCCTGGGCGCGGTGCAGATGTTCACGCATTCCGAGATGCTCGACCTGGTCGTGGTGGGCGGCCACGCGAAGGGCATCGTCGTGCGCGACCTCATCACCGGGGAGCTCTCGCGCCATGCGGCCGACGCGGTCGTGCTGGCCACCGGCGGTTATGGCAACGTGTTCAATCTCTCGACCTACGCGCGCAACTCCAACGCCACCGCCATCTGGCGCGCCTACAAGCGCGGCGCCTGCTTCGCCAACCCGTGCTTCACGCAGATCCATCCGACCTGCATCCCGGTCACGGGCGACTACCAGTCGAAGCTGACCTTGATGTCCGAGTCGCTGCGCAACGACGGCCGCATCTGGGTGCCGAAGAAGCAGGAGGATTGCCGGAAGAACCCGAACGACGTGCCCGAGGAGGACCGGGACTACTATCTCGAACGCATGTATCCGGCCTTCGGGAACCTCGCCCCGCGCGACATTTCCTCCCGCGCCGCGAAGAAGGTCTGCGACGAGGGCCGCGGCGTCGGCGAGTCCGGCCTCGGCGTGTATCTGGATTTCTCCGACGCCATCCGGCGCCTCGGCGAGAACACCGTGCGCGAGCGCTACGGCAACCTGTTCGACATCTATCACGAAATCACCGACGAGAACGCCTACCAGGTGCCGATGCGCATCTTCCCCGCGATGCACTACGCCATGGGCGGCCTGTGGGTGGACTACAACCTAATGTCGAACCTCCCCGGCCTTTACGTGCTGGGCGAGGCCAACTTCTCGGACCACGGCGCCAACCGGCTGGGGGCCTCCGCCTTGATGCAGGGGCTGGCCGACGGCTACTTCGTCCTCCCGTACACCATCAGTGACTACCTGGCCACGCAGAAGCCCGCCGCGCGGCCGAAGACCGACGCCGCCGAGTTCCGGCAGGCCGAGGACAATGTTCGCCGCACCATCGCGCGCCTCCTCAACGTCCGGGGCAGGGAGCCGGTCAGTCATTTTCACAAGCGGCTCGGCGTGATTCTCTGGAATGGCTGCGGCATGGCGCGCAACGCCGCCGGGTTAAAGAAGGCGCTCGCGGAAATCCCCGCGCTCCGCGCCGAGTTCTGGGAGAACGTCAATGTCCCCGGCGACGGCGGCACGCTCAACCAGTCGCTCGAGCGCGCCGGCCGCGTGGCCGATTTCCTCGAGCTCGCCGAACTGCTTTGCCTCGACGCGCTCGAGCGCGACGAGTCGTGCGGCTGTCACTTCCGCGAGGAGCACGTCGACTCCGAGGGCGAATGCCTGCGCAACGACGAACAATTCGCCCACGTGGCCGCCTGGGAATACCGGGGCGAGGGCCAGGCGCCGCTGCTCAACAAGGAGTCGCTGGTCTACGAAACCGTGCACATGGCCAAGCGGAATTATAAATAAGATTTGTGATTTACGATTTACGTTTTTCGCATCGCGATTTGTCGATGTTATGACAAAGCAGGAGCTTCTTCAGCGAACCAAGTCATACGCGTTGCGTGTGATCAAAGTCGTGCAGGCGTTGCCGCGCGATGACGTCGCCAAGGTGCTTGGAAAGCAGCTTTTGCGGGCCGGCACTTCGGTTGGGGCCAATTATCGCTCCGCCTGTCGTGCCAGGTCGGGGGCGGATTTTGTCGGCAAACTCAAGATTGTAGAGGAAGAGGGCGACGAGTCGCTCTATTGGATGGAGCTGCTGGTTGAATCTGGCATCTTGCCGCAACGCCGGCTCGCCGCGTTGATGCGCGAAGGCGACGAAATACTTTCGATCGTGGTCTCGGCGATCAAAACCATGCGGACGACTGCTCTGCGGAATTCGTAACTCCCACTTCGTAAATCAACATGAAGGTCAAACTCAAAGTCTGGCGCCAGAAGGACGCGAACAGCGCCGGCGGGTTCAAGGAATACGCGACGCCCGACCTGAACTCCAACATGTCGTTTCTCGAGATGTTGGACGTGGTCAACGACGAACTCACCATCAAGGGCGAGGAGCCCATCGCCTTCGACCACGACTGCCGCGAAGGCATCTGCGGCACCTGCTCGCTGGTGATCAACGGCAAGCCGCACGGCCCGCATCGCGGCGTGGCCACCTGCCAGACGTACATGCGCAATTTCCGCGACGGCGACGCCATCACGGTCGAGCCCTTCCGCGCCCGGGCGTTCCCGGTGGTCAAGGATCTGATCGTCAACCGCAAGGCATTTGACCGCATCATGCAGGCCGGCGGCTTCATCAGCGTGCGGACGGGCGGCGCCTGCGACGCCAACGCGCTTCCCGTGCCGAAGGAGGCCGCGGAGCTCGCCATGGACGCGGCGGCCTGCATCGGCTGCGGCGCGTGCGTCGCGGCGTGCAAGAACGGCAGCGCGATGCTCTTCGTCAGTGCCAAGGTCTCGCAGTTCGGACTCCTGCCGCAGGGCCAGCCCGAGCGGGACAAGCGCGTGCTCGCGATGGTGAAGCAGATGGACGCGGAGGGCTTCGGCAACTGCACCAACTATTACGAGTGCTCCGCGGTCTGCCCGAAACTCATCAGCCACGAGTTCATCGCGCGCATGAACCGCGACTTCTTGAAAGCCACCTTGCGTTCGGCTTTCACGCCGACCTCGGCCAACGCGGGCGGGGCGAGCTGAGGCGGCGCCTGCCATTGTGGAGCGAGCGTCCGCCTCCGCATGAAGCGACGGCGGACGGGTGCCCGCGACCCGAAGGGGCAATCGCCTGTAAACAGGCTCCTACAGATCCGGCGGCGTGCATGTAGGAGCTTGCTTGCAAGCGATTCTTTCGCCGCCTGCAAGCAGGTTCCTCCAGCGGCCACCGGACGGATTGGTCTCGTCGGTTTTTGCCGCCTTGAACGGCGCGGCTTTTTGGCTTGCTCATGCGGAAACCGTCAGGATTTGGCGGGCGGCGCGCTGTCGCCGCCGTGCCGACCGTTCCTGGCGGCAACCGGCAAATCGATTCATGGCCGGCGGTGCGCCTGCAACTTTTCCACCCGCGCGGTGTTCTTCCTGGCAACCACTCAATCACCATGAAGACACTGCTCTCCCTTCTCTCGACCCTCGCCCTTATCACTGGAATCGCCTCGCTGGATACGCATCAGTGGAACGCCGACGTCCTTTTCCCGGCGCTCGCGGTGGCGGCTCTTTTCGCCCTCGCGCTCGCGGACGGCCCGCGGCCGGCCCGGCGGGTCTTTTCCGCCGGCCTCACCCGTTTCCCGTGCCCGGTTTCGAATTGCCGCGCTTCCCTCCGCTGAAGCTCCTCGCCTGATCGTCGCTTCAATCCCCCGTCTGCCCGCGGCGAGGCCGCGCCCGTGATGGCGCGGCCTTGCTGTTTCGCCGGCGGCCCACGAACCCAAAACATTGCTGTAACTTTTCGCGGCGGGCGGGGTTCTTGGAGGCAACCTCAATCGCGCCCATGAAAACACTTCTCTCCATCCTCCTGATCCTCGGTCTGACCTTTGCGACCACCTTGCTGGACGCGTCCCGGCTCGATGCCGCGGATTGGTTCATCACGCTGGCAGTTGCCGCCCTCTTCGGCATGGCATTGAACGATGGCGGCCGCCGCCGGCCGGCGCGTCTTTCCCCCTCCAGCTTCCGGGCGGAGTCGTGACATTACGTTGGAGCGGCCTCCCCTCCGGACCCGGCGGGAGGCACAAACCATTCGGTGAACGATGTAGGAGCCTGCTGGCCCTTCGACTTCGCTCAGGACCCCGAGCGGGTTGAGGGGCAGGCGATTTCTCTTTCGCCATCGCGAGCAAGCTCGCTCCTACAACTGTAAGAGGCCTCGCTAAAACATCGACAGGGCCCGGGCGCTTTCGATGACCACCCAGGCGCCACCGCCGACCAGCAGCCCTAACAGCGTGCGTTTCACCAGACGCCGCCGGCGCAAGCTGACCTCATAACGATCGGCGTTCACCTGCCGGAATCCGATCTCGGTCAGGTAGCTGACGAATTGCGCATTCTTGGTGCGGGTCGTGCGGATACGAGAGTTGTCGATCGGGCCCATGCGGATGGCCGGCCGATGAAACCAATGGCGGATTCTGCGCAGCATCAGGACTCCTTCATCGAATTTTGTGTCGTTTTCTCAAGGATAAACTGTCAAGAAGGTGCGCCTTTTAGCGCATTTTTACAGTACATTCAACATGCACCGCTTTCACTACGCTGGCAACTCCCTGCACTGCGAAACCGTCGATCTCGCCGCGGTCGCCCGCCTCTATGGGACGCCCACGTACGTCTATAGCGCCGGCACGGTGGAAGACAACTACCGGCGGCTCGCCGGCGCCCTCGACGGTCTGGACGTGCAGGTGTGCTATGCGCTCAAGGCCAATTCCAATCTCGCGCTGCTGCGTCTGCTCGCGAACCTCGGGGCCGCGTTCGATTTCGTCAGCGGCGGGGAATTGCGCCGAGTGCAGGCGGCGGGCGCGAAGGTCGATCGCAGCGTGTTCGCGGGCGTGGGCAAGACGGAGGCCGAGATCCGGCTGGCGCTCGAAGCGGGAATCTTCGCGCTTCATGCCGAGAGCGAGCCCGAGCTGGCCCGCATCAACTACGTGGCCGGCCTGCTCGGCCGCAAGGCTCCGGTGGCGATCCGGGTCAACCCGGACGTGGATGCGAAGACGCATGCAAAAATCACCACCGGAAAAAGCGAAAACAAGTTTGGCATTCCCCTGCAGTATGCCCCGGCGGCCTACGCCGCGGCCGCCAAGTTCCCGCACCTCGAAATCAAAGGGCTGCAGATGCACATCGGCTCGCAACTCACGACCGTGGGGCCGTTCGTCGAAGCCGTCGAAAAACTCGTCCCGCTGGCGCAGCAGTTGCAGCGCGACCACGGCATCGCCTATTTCAGCCTTGGCGGCGGCATCGGCGTGGTCTACCGGGACGCGCTGGCCAGCGGCGCCGCGGCGTGGTGGGATGCCCTGCCGCCCGACCAGCGGCCGATCACGCCCGAGGCTTATGGCGCGGCGCTCAAGCCGCTGCTCCAGCCGCTGGGGCTCAAGCTTCTGCTCGAACCGGGCCGCTTCATGGTCGCCAGCGCCGGCGTGCTTCTCGCACGGGTCGAATACCTCAAGCGCGGTCACGGAAGGAATTTCCTCATCCTCGACACGGCCATGAATGATCTGGTTCGGCCCGCCATGTACGATGCCTTCCACGAGATCGTGCCTCTGCAGCGCGACACCTCGCGGCGCGCGCTCAAGGTGGACGTCGTCGGACCCATCTGCGAGTCGAGCGACTGCTTTGCCAAGGATCGGGTATTGCAGGAACTCGGGGAGGGCGAATATGTCGCCTTCATGAGCGCCGGCGCATATGGTTTTGCCATGGCCAGCCGGTATAACGTCCGCCCGCTTCCCGCCGAAGTTCTCGTCCGCGGCAGCAACTTCGAACTGGTCACCACCCGCGAGAGCTTCGAGCAAATGGTCGCCGGGGAGCGCGTTCCGGCCTGGTTGAAGCAAGGGGGCTGAACCAGACGCATGCATTTGTAGGAGTCTGCCGGCAGGCGATCTTCCCTCTGAAATCGCCCGCCAGCAGGCTCCGACACCGGTTGGCGCGTTTACGAGGAGGATCTTGGCTTTATTGCACGGGGTGGGCTGGACAAGGTCCGCTATTTGTCGGAATCGGGCGGCGCCCGAACGCGAGCGGGGCGCAATTCTGGTCGTGAATATCCCCGCGCCCTTGATAAGCTGGGTCCTGCCTTGAAGACCACCACCCTCACGCTGCGGAAACTCAAGGGCCAGCGGCCCATCGTGGCCGCCACGGCCTACGATGCGCTGACCGCGCGCTACGCGTCGGAAGCGGGCGTCGATCTGCTGCTGGTCGGCGATTCGGTCGGGAACACGTTGCTCGGATTTGCCAATACGGTTCCGGTGACGCTCGACATGATCGTGCATCACACCGCCGCGGTCGCGCGCGCCAGACCGGAGGCGCTCCTCGTGGCCGACGTGCCGTTCGTCGAGGCGCATTTTGATTTCAAAGATGTGTTGGTCACCTGCCAGCGGCTGATGCAGGCGGCCGGCGCGGAGGCGGTGAAGATCGAGGGCGGGATTAATCTGGCCGACCGGATCGCCCGCCTCGTCGAAGCCGGTGTGCCGGTGATGGGTCATCTCGGCCTGCTGCCGCAACAGGTGCAGGTTCTCGGTCACTATCGGCGGTTCGGCATCAAGGCGGGTGAGGCGGAAAAGCTGTTGGCGGACGCGCTGGCGCTGGAGCGGGCGGGCGTGTTTGCGATTGTGGCCGAGATGGTCGAGCCGAATCTCGCGCGCACGATGACCGAGACCCTGAAGGTGCCGCTGATCGGCATCGGGTCGGGCGCCGATTGCGATGGTCAGATCCTCGTCTCGACCGACCTGTTGGGATTGAATCCGGACGCGATGCCGGGCTTTGCCCGTGCGTTCGCCGCGGTCGGCGAGGAGACGAAGAGGGGCTTTGCCGCCTACGTGATGGCGGTGCGCGCGCGCAAGTTTCCGAAATGAACGTTTGCGTCATCGGCGCGGGTGCCTGGGGCACGGCCTTCGCGCTGCACCTCTTGCGGCTCGGCCACGCCGTCACGCTGGTCCCGAGACGCTTCGAGCAGGCCGTGATGCTGGCCTCCGCGCACGAGAACGCCGATTACCTGCCGGGCGTGCCGCTGCCGGCGAGCCTGCAGATCGGGCATGAACTCGGCCCCGTTTTGATGGCTGCCGAGGTCGTCGTGCTGGCCAGCCCCGCGCAAGCCCTCCGGTGGTGGTGTGAGCGGATCGGCGAGAACCTCGGCCAAGCCACGCAACTGCAGATGATCATCAGCCTCGCCAAAGGCCTGGAAGTCGCAACGCACCTGCGGCCCAGTCAGGTGATCCGGACGGTGTTGGCCGCGTATCCCGCCGGCGCGCTGGCCGGCCCGACCACGGCCGCCGAGGTCGCCCGCGGCCAGCCCGCGGCGATGGTTCTGGCCGCGGATCCGTTGTCGCCATTTGCCCAGCAGTTGCAGGCGGCAGTGAGCGGACCGAGCCTGCGCGTCTACACGAGCGACGATCTTGCCGGGGTGGAATACGGGGGCGGACTCAAGAACATCTATGCGATCGCCGCCGGGTGCTGCGACGGCCTGCGGCTTGGCGATAACGCGAAGGCCTCCCTGCTGACCCGCGCGCTGGCCGAGATGGTGCGGGTGGGGGTGTCGTTGGGGGCCCAGACGGAGACGTTCTATGGGTTGAGCGGCGCGGGCGACCTCATGGCGACATGCTACGGCGATTGGAGCCGCAACCACGAGTTTGGCCGGCGGCTGGGCGAGGGCTGTGCCGCGGGCGAGCTGCTGGGCGGTCGCCGGACGGTGGTCGAGGGCTACCGGACCACGGAGTCGTTCCACGGGCTCTGCGCGGAGCGAGGCATCTCTGCCCCCATCCTGGCCGAAGTCCATGGGATCCTCTTTGGGGACAGAAAGCCGGCCGAGGCGCTGCGCGCATTGATGACCCGCGAGCTCAAGCCCGAGTAGGCCGCGCTGGTTTTCGGGCATCCGGTTTGCGTAAGGCGGAAGATTGAATTTTGTCGCGGGGCCGCCTCTTTCCCCTGATGCCTCCCTCTGCCGACTCCGCCGGACGTGGGCAAAAGGCCCAGGCCACGGCCCGACGCGGTTCGGCCCGCTTCTTTTTGCTCGCCGTCCCCGCGTTGTCGGAGAGTTGATGTTGACCGCCATGTTGCATCGAACCCTCCGTGATGAAGCGTGCGTGACCAACCGCCATTTGGGAGCTTCGGGCCTGGTCGATCTCACGTTCGGCAATGTCAGCGTCTTTGATCCCGGGGCGGGCGTTTTTGCCATCAAACCGAGCGGCGTGCCTTATGCGGAACTGACGCCGGGGAAGATGGTGCTGGTCGACCTGGAAGGCCGCGTGGTCGAGGGAGATCTGCGTCCGTCCTCCGACACCCCGACGCATCGCCGGCTGTTCCAGGCGTTCTCGGGGATCCGGGCGATCGTCCACACCCATTCCCGGTTTGCCGCGAGTTTCGCGCAGGCCGGCCGGCCGATCCCGTGCCTCGGGACCACGCACGGAGACTATTTCAATGGCGCGGTGCCGGTGACGCGGCCATTGACGGCGGCGGAGATCGCGGACGCCTACGAATGGAATACGGGCAACGTGATCGTGGAGACTTTTCGCGATCGCGACCCGCTCGACGTGCCGGCCGTGCTGGTGTGGCGCCATGGTCCGCTGGCGTGGGGTCCGGACGGAGCGAAAGCCGTCGAGACGGCATCGGCCCTCGAGATCGTGGCCCAAATGGCGTGGCAGACGCTGGCCCTCGCGCCGGAACGGGGCGCAATCGAACCGGAATTGCTCACCCGGCACTTCACGCGCAAGCATGGGCCGGCGGCGACGTACGGCCAGCGGGCCGATCGCCGGTGACCGTTGTCCACTGGGAGGACGACATCGTTCACTTTCCTGTAATCGTTTTCGTCCTCCTGCCCTCCTCCAGTCCCGCTCCCTCATGTCATTTACCCTCGGCATTGATTACGGCACCAATTCCGTCCGCGCGCTGGTCGTGCGTTGCGCGGACGGCGCGGAACTCGGCACCTGCGTCGTCGACTATCCCAGCGGCAAGCAGGGAATCCTGCTGGACCCCAGGGACCACCATCTGGCGCGGCAGCACCCGGGCGATTACCTCTACGGTCTTGAGCAGAGCGTGAAAGGCGCGCTGGCGGCGGCGAAGAAACACCGCGGCTTTGACGCGGCCAAGATCGTCGGCCTCGGCGTGGACACGACCGGATCGAGCCCGATTCCGGTCGATCGCCACAACCGTCCGCTCGCACTCGACCGGAAGTGGCAGAAGAATCTCGCCGCGCAATGCTGGCTCTGGAAGGACCACACCGGATGGCGCGAGGCGGGCCGCATCACGGAACTCGCCGCCCGGCACCGGCCGCAATTCATCGCCAAGTGCGGCAACACGTATTCATCGGAATGGTGGTGGTCAAAGATCTGGCACTGCCTCGCCGTCGCCCCGGAGGTGTTCGACGCGGCGTATTCGTGGGTTGAATTCGCCGACTGGGTGCCGGCGATCCTCGCCGGCGTGACCGACCCGGCGCAGGTGAAGCGCGGCGTTTGTCCGGCCGGCCACAAGGCGCTGTATTGCGACGAATGGGGCGGGCTGCCGGACAAGGAATTTCTGGCCTTGCTCGACCCCAAGCTGGCCGACCTCCGCGACCGCCTGTACGAGAAGGCCTATGACGTCACGGAGCCGGCCGGCGCGCTCTCCGCGGAGTGGGCCCGGAGGCTCGGCCTGCCGGCCGGCCGGCCGATCGCCATCGGCGAGTTCGACGTGCACTACGGCGCCATCGGGAGCGGCGTCACCGAGGGCACGCTGGTCAAGGTCATCGGCACGTCCACCTGCGATTGCGGCGTGGTCTCCGCCGACAAGCCGGTGCCCGACATCCCCGGAATCTGCGGCATCGTCAAAGGAGCGATTCTTCCGGGCTACTACGGAATCGAGGCGGGCCAGTCTGCCGTGGGCGATATTTTCAGATGGTGGGTCGAGGTGGTCTGCGAAGGCGACGCCACGCTCCATGCCAGGTTGTCCCGGGAAGCCGCCCGGCTGAAACCCGGCGAGAGCGGCCTGCTGGCCCTCGATTGGAACAACGGCAACCGCACCATTCTCGTCGACCCGACGCTGTCGGGCCTGCTTCTCGGCCAGACCTTGCACACCACGCGCGCCGAGATCTACCGCGCGCTGATCGAAGCCACGGCGTTCGGCGCCCGCGCCATCATCGAGCGGATCAAGGAATACGGCGTGCCCATCGATCGCGTGGTGTGCGCCGGCGGAATTGCGGAGAAGAACCCCCTGCTCATGCAGATTTACGCGGACGCCACGGGCTGCGCGATGCTGGTCGCCGGTTCCGGCCAGGCGTGCGCGCTCGGGGCGGCGGTTTCCGCGGCGGTGCTGGCCGGCGCCCACCGGGATTTTGCGAGCGCGCAGAAGGCAATGACCTCGGTCAAACCGAAACAGTACCAGCCCGACGCCGCGGCGCGGAAGACCTACGACCAGCTCTACGTCCTTTACCGGCAGCTTTACGATTCCTTCGGCGGCCTCAACAAATCGGCGGATCTCTCGCGCGTGATGAAGGAACTGCTTTCGATCAAGGAGCGAGTAGTGAATTCTGTAGGGCGGGGTCGCCGAACCCCGCCTGTCCCGGCATCGCCGGATGCCGCCGGCCGGAACTCCGTCAATTTCGGCGGGGTCCGGCGACCCCGCCCTACAACGATCTTTTCCCATCTTCCCTGATCCAATTTCCTTCTTCCCCATGAAAAACCTCGCCACCCCGGAATTCTGGTTTGTCACCGGCAGCCAGCACCTTTACGGCCCCGGCCCGCTCAAGCAGGTCACGGCCCACTCGACCAAGATCGCCGCGGCCCTGACCGCCTCGAAGCGCATCCCGCTGCCCGTCGTGTTCAAAGCGCTCGTCACGACGCCCGACGAGATCCGGGCGCTCTGCCTGGACGCCAATCACGACGCCCACTGTGCCGGGCTCATTCTCTGGATGCACACCTTCTCGCCGGCGAAGATGTGGATCGGCGGCCTTTCGCTGCTCCGCCAACCGTTTGTCCATCTCCACACGCAGTTCAACCGCGACCTGCCCTGGGGAGAGATCGACATGGATTTCATGAACCTTAATCAGGCCGCGCATGGCGATCGCGAGGCCGGGTTCCTCCACACGCGCATGCGCCTCGGCCGCAAGGTGGTCGTCGGCCACTGGCAGGACCCCGAGGTGCAGGACCGGCTGGCCGCCTGGATGCGCGCGGCCCGCGCCTGGCACGACCTGCAGGGCGCGAAGTTCGCGCGCTTCGGCGACAACATGCGCCAGGTGGCCGTGACCGAGGGCGACAAGGTCTCGGCCGAAATGCGTTTCGGTTTTGCCGTCAACGGTTACGGGGTGGGCGACCTCGTCGCCAAGATCTCCGATGCGGCGATCGACAACCAGGCCGTCGACGCGCTTTGCGCCGAATACGAGGCCCGTTACACCGTGGCGAAGGAGCTCCGCCAGGGCGGCTCGCGCCACGACGCGCTCCGCTACGGTGCGCGCATCGAACTCGGCCTGCGCAACTTCCTCGAGGAGGGCGGCTTCAAGGGCTTCACCACCACGTTCGAGGATCTTCACGGGCTGCGCCAGCTCCCCGGACTCGCGGTGCAGCGTCTGATGGCGGAGGGCTACGGATTCGGCGCCGAAGGCGACTGGAAGACCTGCACGTTGCTCCGCGCGATGAAGGTGATGGGCGAGGGCCTGAAGGGCGGCACCTCGTTCATGGAAGACTACACGTATCATCTGAGCCCGAAGGGTCACCAGGTGCTGGGGGCGCATATGCTCGAGATCTGCGAATCGATCGCCGCTGCCAGGCCGTCGCTCGAAATCCACCCGCTTGGAATCGGTGGCCGGGAAGACCCGGTGCGGCTGGTGTTCGATGCACCCGCCGGGCCCGCGCTCAACGCGTCGCTCATCGACCTGGGCAACCGTTTCCGTCTGCTCGTCAATGAAGTCACCGCCGTCAAGGCGCCCAAGCTGCCGAAGCTGCCGGTCGCGCGTGCCGTGTGGGAATGCCAGCCCGACTTCAAGACCGCCTGCGGTTGCTGGATTCTCGCCGGCGGAGCGCATCACACGGGCTACAGCTACACTGTGACGACCGAGATGCTGGAGGACTTTGCCACCATCGCCGGGATTGAACTGGCGGTGATCAACGCCGGCACGCGGCTGGCCGACTTCAAGCAAACGCTGCGCTGCAACGAAGTCTACTATCACCTCGCCCAAGGCATCCGCGGGTAGCCGCTTGTCGTACTGGGTGTTATCCGGGCCGTTACAGAAAAATGAATACCTCGACCGCGCCCGGAAATTTCCCATGACCGACATCAGCCGGCACAACGTCGAGATCCACGAGAACCGGCGACATTGGGAGCGGAAGCCATGGTTGCGGGAGGTCTACACCGGGTTTTATCGCGAGATTGCCGCGCGTTTGCA
>DASRKV010000361.1:0-4284 GCA_035648795.1 Opitutaceae bacterium | reverse complement strand
GCGGCATGCCGTGTCGTTGGCGAGTCTTGCAGAGCAGACCATAGAAAAGCCGCACCGCCTCCAAATCCTGGGAGAATTCGATGGTCAGTCCGCTCTGCTCCGCCTTGCGAATCGCACGGCGCACGGAACTGTCGAATCGGGCGAAAATCGCCGGCTGGTCGCCGCGCAAATCGAGCCGGTGGCCAAAAAACGAGGTCGAAGCCGGCACCTCGCCCAACAACGCCCTGCCGCCCCGAATTTCCACGTATTTCCAGGCGCGGACCCTCGCGTACTCCTGCGCCGCTTGAACGACGCGGCGGAACGAATCGACGTCCGAGGACAACGGTTCACATTCGTCGGTGAAGGGAAGCGAAACCCCGCGCCGGCCGGTGAGCCAGCTATTGACCTCGACCATCGGCAGCAGGGCGCTGAATGCCTGCGATTCGTGGAGGAGCCGGCTTGTCTGTTCCACCAGTCCCTCGACTGGCTCGGGGCCTTGACTGGGGAGAGACGCAGGTGAGCTTACCTCTGTGTTCGCGCGCAAGCGCGCTTCTGCCATCGCCGGAACCGGGCCCAAAACGAAATAGACGGGAGTGAAGCCGTAGGTGCCGTGCAACACCCGGGCCCAGGCCGAACCGTGGAAGAATGAGGCGGCAGGACAGGTCGCCAGCCTCGCATCCCAACGGGGGTCTTCCAGCGGATTGACCCGCAGGACGGCCGCGCCGCTGCGACGAATCCCGGCAGGTGACGGCAGAACGGTGGAGGGCAACCGATCCTCAGTTGGACTCATGCAATCGAACCACGTTGATCCTTGAGAAGCCGTACCGCTACACGGTGGAGCCCGCCGTCCCTGGCGGGCTTTGACCTTCGCTATCCGAGAAGCCCGCCGGCCTTCGACGGGCTCAGGCCAGGGACGGCGGGTTCCACCTTGGTCAACCAAACCGTTCCACCTTATCGCGGGTGGACCTCCGGTTTGGCGTCGCGCAGCATCAACTCGCGCACCGCCTTCCGTGGATCCTTGTTCTCGTAGAGGCTGGCATACACTTCATCGATGATGGGCGTCACGATCTTGGCGCGCCGCGCCAATTCGTACGCGCTGCTCGCGGTGTTCACGCCTTCGGCGACGACCAGGCCCATCTCCCGTTGGATATCCTCCAACTTGCGTCCCTTGCCCAGTTCCTCTCCCACATGCCGGTTGCGGCTGTGGCGGCTCATGCAGGTGACGATGAGATCGCCGATCCCACTCAACCCGGAAAAGGTCTCGGCCCGCCCACCCAACGCCTGGCCCAATCGCGCCATCTCGACGATGCCCCGCGTCATCAAGGCAGCCTTGGTGTTGTCGCCCATGCCCATGCCATCGAGCACGCCCGCCGCCAGCGCCAGCACATTCTTCAACGATCCGCCCAGTTCCGCTCCCACGACGTCATCCGACGTGTACACGCGGAAAAACTCGTTCATCCACGCCTGCTGGATTGCCCGCGCCGCCGTCGCGTCCTTCGCGGCGGTCATCACGGCGGTGGGAACAAAGCGGGCGACCTCCTCGGCGTGGCTCGGTCCCGACAGAATGACGTAGCGCACTGGGCCAAGAATCTCCTCGACGAGTTCGCTCATCCGCTTGCACGTGCCCACCTCGATTCCCTTGGCCACGTTCAGGTAGATCAGGTCGTCCGCCCGCGGCAGCGGCTTCAGGTGCACCAGCAGGCTGCGCATATACTGGCTCGGCGCCGCCAGGATCAGGATCGACGCGCCCGCGCAGGCCCGGCCGAGATCAGCCTCGAATTCCACTGCCATGGGCAGCTCCACGCCCTTGAGGAACTTGTCGTTGCGCCGGGTGCGCGCCATTTCGGCCAGATATTCCGGAAAAGGTCCCCACATGGTCACCTGATGACCATTGTGGCAAAGGAGCATGGACAAGGCCGTGCCCCAGCCTCCGTCGCTCAAAACGCTGATCTTCATGGCAACGCCCCGGATTCTTTAGGCCCGCCCCGTCCGGAGCGAGGCAAAATCGGAGGTCATGCGGCCACCATGCGTTCGATGCGCTGCAGGACGCGATCGTGACCCAGGACCCGCAGCAGTCCATAGAAGCTCGGACCCACACTGCCACCCGACACGGCCAGCCGGCCGGGGTGAATGTAGTCGCCGAGGGCAACACCGTGCGCGGCTACCAGCGCCTGCACGGTCTGCTCCAGGGCCGCGTCGCTGAAGAAATCGGTGGTCTTTAATGCGTCGGCGAGTTCCCGCAGCCGCGCCTTGGGGTCGCCCTTGCCCATGACCTTGTCCCGCGCCTTTGGATCGATCCCATAATCCTCGGTGAAGAAGTACGCCGTGTAGGCCGGCAGTTCCTCGATCGACTTCACCTTCGGCTGGCTCAACAGCATGACGTCGCGAAAATAGGCCTCCTCGGGCCAGCCGGCGGCGAACGTGTTCTGGCGGTTGCAATAGTCCCGCGCAAGCGCCACGAACCGGTCGGCCGGCTGCTCGAGCAGGTAGACCATGTTCATATGCGCGAGCTTCTTTTCATCGAAACGCGCGTTCGTCTGGTTGACGCCGGGAAGGTCAAAGCGCCGGATGATCTCCGCGATCGGCATTTTCTCGCTGTCATCCTTCGGCGACCAGCCGAGCAGACAGAGGAAATTGACCAGTGCCTCGGGCAGATATCCCCGCCGCTGGTATTCCTCGATCAGCGCCCCCTGGTCGCGCTTCGACATCTTGCCCGGACCGTTTTGTTTCAGGATGAGCGGAATGTGGGCATAGACCGGCAGCGGTGCGCCGAGCGCCTTGAAGAGCTCGGTGTGCTTGCTCGTATTCGAGAGGTGATCCTCCCCGCGAATGACATGGGTGATCCGCATCGTGATGTCGTCGACGACGTTCACCAAATGGAACACCGGATTGCCGTCGGAGCGGACGATGACGAAGTCCTTCTCTTCCGTGCGTTCGACCCGGCCACGGATGGCATCGTCGATGATCTGGGGCTCGCGTGAAATCTTGAAATACACCGCGCCATCCTTTTCGTACGTGTGCCCGCCGGCCTTCAGCTTTTCCAGGTATTCGCGGTAGACCGGCGCCCGTTCGCTCTGGCGGTAAGGCCCGAATCCCCCGCCCGCCCTGGGGCCTTCGTCCCAGTTGAGACCCAGCCAGGTGAGGCTGTCGTAAATCACGTTGAGGAACGCCTCGGTATTCCGCTCCTTGTCGGTATCCTCGATGCGCAGGATGAAGACGCCGCCGGTATGGCGGGCATAGAGCCAGTTAAATAAAGCGGTCCGGGCGCTGCCGATATGGAAGAACCCGGTGGGACTGGGGGCAAAGCGGACGCGAACTTGCGACATGAGAACGGAAATGGCAGGTTGAATGACGGTCGCGAAAACGCGAAGTGGTCAGCACCCAATCCAGTGAATCAAACGAACACTGTCAAAGAATCCTCTCTGGGCGAGGTGTCGGATCTGGTCGCGAAGCTGGCGGACGCCGGCCGGTCGGCCGGTTTTCAGGTCGAGAACTTTGGAGACATTCTTGGTGTGCCGCTCCTCGCTCTGACCAGGCGCGCGCCCGAGGCGTCGCTCCACCTCTACCTGTCCGCCGGAATTCACGGCGATGAGCCGGCGCCGCCCGTTGCGCTCCTGCAGTTGCTGGAACAGCGCTGGTTCGACCACGGGTGCAATTGGTCAATCTGTCCCCTGCTCAATCCCGGCGGCCTGGCCCGCGGGACGCGCGAGAATCACGAACGTCGCGACCTCAATCGCGACTATCGCGCGCCGCAAAGCGCGGAAATCAAGGCGCACACCGCCTGGCTGCTGCGGCAACCACCGTTCGACCTGGCGCTCTGCCTGCACGAAGATTGGGAAGCCCGGGGTTTCTACCTCTACGAACTCAATCCCGACCGGCGCCCGAGTCTCGCTGAGCCGATCGTCGCCGCGGTGGCGGGCGTCTGCCCGATTGATCGTTCGGCATTGATTGACGGGCGGCCCGCGGTCGGCGGCATCATCCGTCCGGATGGAGATCCGGCGAAACGCGAGCTTTGGCCCGAAGCCATCTACCTGCAGCTCAACCATACCCGCCTGAGCTACACGCTGGAGACGCCGTCGGCGCTGTCCATGGCCCAGCGCATCGACGCCACGACGGCCGCGGTGCAAACAGCCTGGAGATGCGCGGTCAAAAACACGGTGACCCGGTTCCCGCCCGGGCGCGATTTCGTCCCCTAAGTCGCATTTCAATCGCCTTCCGGCCAATTTCCTCCTTGCGCCATCCCCAGAAACCCGAAAAAACTTTCCTCTTCCCTTTGCGCGCGGAAGCGCCGCGGAGTCTACGGAA
>DASRKV010000360.1:0-2846 GCA_035648795.1 Opitutaceae bacterium | reverse complement strand
ATTCCGGCCGCGGATAAAAACGGGTAAATCGCGCTGGGGAACGTTCATCGGCGTTCCGTCGAAGCCAGAATTGTTGTAACGTCTCCCTTCACTCGGGAGTCTTTTCAATCCATTCCGGCTATGAATTCTATGAAGAAGGTTTTACTGGTGCATGGCGATCAGGCCGCCAGCCGCACCCTGACGCTCCTGCTGGCGGGGGCCGGCTACTATGTCCGGTCGTGCGCGCAGCCGGATGCGGCCATCGAGGCCGCTCGCGGCGAATGGTTCGATCTCTCCCTGGTGGCGGATCCGCTGCCGGAGATGAGCAGTTTCGGTATCATCGAGGCATTGAAGAAACTGCAGCCGAGCATGGCGGTGCTCCTGCTGGTGAACCAGCTCGAACTGCCCTCGGTGATCAAGGGTATCCGTCTCGCCGTTACGGACGTGCTGGCCCCGGGCGCCGACTGGGCGCTCGTGTTGCAGCGGGTCAACGCCATCCTCCGGCCGGGCCGGCCGGCTTCGTCCGGCGACGTCACCCCGGAGGAACTGGCCGGGGTGGAAGCCATTCTCGCCGGAGCGGGCGGTGATTTCGCCGACGCGGGGTCGGCGGGCGACTGGCGCGCCGAGTCGGTGCGCCTGGCGCGGCAGCGCGACAGTTTGAAGAGCCTGACGGAGCGGCTGGCCCAGGAGAAGACCGCGCTCGAGGCCGAATTGAAGAAGCAGCTGGCGCAGCAGGCCGACGCCGCGCGGCAGCGGACCGAACTGACCGAGCTGCGCGGCGAACGCGAGATCGTTGCGGCGGCGCAGGCGGCGGTGGATGGCAAGGCCCGGGCGGTGGCGGACGCGCGGGAAGCGCTGGCGCGGGAACGCGCGGCGCTGGCGGCGGAACGCGCCCACGGCCGGCCGGACGACGAGGTGCAGCGCCTCAAGACCGTGGAGACGTTGAACGAGGAACGCCAATCACTGGAAAACCAGCGCTCCGATCTTCGGGTGGAGGAGGTTCGCCTGCGGGAGGAGGTGGCGAAAGTACGGCAGGGTCAGCTCCGGCTTGATCTCGACCGGCGGCAGTTGCAGGAGGACCTTGACCTGTTGCGGGAGCAGGAAGCGAATCTCCGCGCGTATGAAGAGCGGTTGCGCGCGATGGGCGCGGCGGCCGAGGCCGACCGCGTGCATAGCGCCGCTCCCCGCCCGTCCCACGATCCATTTAAGCGCGATGCCCCGTTGCAGGCGGCCTGGACCCGGCTCGATCGCGCGATGGACATGCTGGAGGCCGAACGACGGAGTTTCACCGGGGAAAAAATCATCTTGAAAGAGGAGTTGGCGCGATTGAAGGCGGAGGGCGAGGCGTTGCAGCAGAAGGAACAGGCCCTGGAGGCCCGCGAGGCGCAGTTGGCCGCGCCGGCGACCGACGCGGATCCGCCGCGCGCGTCCTCCAAGCATGCGCCGTTCAAGGCCATCTTTGCCAACACGAAGAAATGACGGCGGCGGCCTAGCGCACGAGGGTGAGCGCCACCGCGCCGGCAACGGCGACGGCGCCGCCGGCGAGCGAGCGGACTGAAGGTCGCTCGCCCTCGAGCAGATAGCTGAACGGAATGATGACCAGCGGCGTGGTCGCGACGATCGGCAGCACGACTCCGCTGGGGGTGGTGGCCAAGGCCCATTGGTAACAGCTCACGCCGATGACGGCCCCGCAGACGGCGTTGACCGCAACCCACAGGTAACCGCGCGCCGTCGGCGGCGCCGCGGTCTCCGCCGCACGGTTGCGCTGCACCATGGCGCGCACGATGAAAAACGCCGCGGTGATCGCCAGACCGCCGATCGTGCGTTGATAAGCGGCCGTGATCCCGTCGATCGATTCACCGGCCTGGAGGGCGGCATCCCCGGCCCGACGGCTGACCACCGCACCCAAACCCTGGCCGGCGGCAGCCAGAAATCCCCAGAAAAACCCGATGGGCCGCACCCGGACGCGCGGCGGGTGCTGGGGCGTGGGCATCAATGCAAGCGCCACGCCCGCGAGAATCACAGCGCCCCAAAGATATTGGCCGGCGGTCAGCCGGGTGCCGATCCACAGTCGTTCGGCCGCGATGGCGATCGGCACGGCCAGACACTGGCAGACGAGAATCGCCAGCCGCGAACCCAGCACCGGCAGGGCGTTGAAGCTGGCGAGGTCGCCCAAGCCCATCCCGATCAATCCACTGAGCATGAACCAATTGCGTCCGGCTCCGCCGAGCCCTTTTCCCAGCCCGTGCGCATAGGCCCCGAGGCAAACCAGCGCCACCAACAGCCGGCCAAGGTTGGCGCGGGTGATCCCGACCGCAGTGATCGACCGGTTGGCATAGATCACGGACAGGGAGAAGAAGATGGTGGTAAGAAACGCGCCAGGCATGGGCAACCGGGGAGCGTGGGCGGAAAGCGGCGGAGGGGAAGCAAAAGTGAAAAGGCTGCCGACCGTCGCAGTGGCGTTCGGCCTAATCGCCGGGCGGTCTTGAGCCGATAGGAAGGCCTCCGCCATGATGCTCGTCGAACGCCACCTTCGCTTTCCAACCGCGGTCCTGTGCGCGGGGCCGGCCGGCGTGTTCTTCACGTACGGCCTGGAAATCGAGGGCAATGCCGAGGCGGGCCTGGCGCGGGTGCGGGCGATCGACGCCGACGGCCATCCCTTGCCGTGCACCATTCTCGTGGATCTCCACGAATTGCCGCATGGCGTGGGCGTGCTCCCGGTCGGAGGGAGAACCAGCGTGTCCGGCTGCGACGAGGACGGCCACCTGATGCTGCGCGTGCAGGCCACCCTTGAAATTGAGCGCGATTCGTTGGGCGTGCTCGTGTGGGCACCGGGTCCCGACATTCCCTGGTCCCTCGGCGTGCCC
>DASRKV010000359.1:0-3424 GCA_035648795.1 Opitutaceae bacterium | reverse complement strand
AACATCACGAGCTTCATGGCTGCCCCAGCCGGGTGTAGTCCAGGATCGTGTGGCTGATGAAGCCTTGCGCCAGCGCGGCGCGGTCCGTGAGCGGTTCGGCGGGGGAGTGGTCCTGCCCGAGGTGAAAAACGAAGCGGTGCGTCCCGTCGTCCTGGGCGGGGCTGAACAAACCGGGGATCACCATGCGCGCCGGGACCGTGCGCCGGACCTCGGATTCGGCCCGGCTGGGGTAGGGGAAATTGACGTTGTGCACGATGAAACTCTGCGGCGGCGTTCCCGCGACGAATTCCTTCACGAGGCGCCCGGCGTGGCGGGCGGAAGTCCGCAGGGTGGCACGCAGTTCTTCGTCGGGTTGGGCGTCGTGGTCCTTGAGGTGGTCGTAGGTCTCGAAACTCAGGTCCTGGGAGAACGCCACCGCGGGCAGCCCGTGGAGCACGCCCTCAAACGCCCCGGCGACCGTGCCGCTGGCGAGGATGAAACCGAGCGAGGCGTTGAGCCCGACGTTTATACCGCTGACCACCGCGTCGGGCTGTGCCTTGACGAGGTGGGCCAGCGCGATGTTGACGCAATCCGCCGGCGTGCCGTCGACCGTCCATGTGGGACAGCCGAACCCGCAATCGATCTTGGTCGAGCGGACCGGCCGCGTGCGCGATTTGGCGGCGCTGATCCAGCTCTGCTCGGTCTTCGGCGCAACGACGGCGAGCTCGTATCCGGCCTCGCGCAGGCCGAAGACCAGTTCATGGAGAAAAAGGCAGTCGATGCCGTCGTCGTTCGTGACGAGGAGTTTCATTTTCACCACGAAGACACGAAGGGCACGAAGGCGAAAGAGGGAAGTGGCAGGGGCGCGGCCGCACGAGGACGCCGGTCGCGCTCCGCTCGCGGGCGCTCGCCGCCGCGAAGCGGCAATTTCCGGCCCCTCACCAGCCCGCGCCTCTCGTCAGCGTCTGCACGCGCACGAGGAACATGTTGCTCGCGATGTAGAGCGTGGAGCCGTCGCCGCCCCAATTGCAGTTGCCGCAAGGCTCGCCCGTGATGAGGCGGCCCAGCAGTCGGCCGGCTGGCGAGATCACGAGGATGCCATCCGCGCCGGCGCACCAGACGTTGCCATTGCGATCAACTTTGAGGCCGTCCGGGTTTCCGTGCGCACCGGCATCGAAGAGGGGTTGGGCGTTGTAGAGCAGGCGTTCGCCGGCGAGCGTGCCGTCGGGTTGCACGT
Source organism: Opitutaceae bacterium (assembly GCA_035648795.1). GTDB lineage: Bacteria > Verrucomicrobiota > Verrucomicrobiia > Opitutales > Opitutaceae > Fen-1467. Next base: position 2,208 of record DASRKV010000359.1, on the reverse strand, counting down.
CGTAGGCCATGATGCGCGAGGCGCGCGGATCGCTGATGCTCACATACAGCGTCTTTTCATCGGGCGAAAACCCGATGCCATTCGGCCGCGTGAGGTGCTTGAGCAGGAGCGTGACGCGGCCATCGGTGCTCAGGCGGAAGACGCCATTAAACGGGAGTTCCTTGATCGGCGAGGCATCTTCTTTCGCGAGACCGTAGGGCGGGTCGGTGAAATAGAGATCGCCGTTGCGGCGCAACGCGAGGTCATTGGGACTATTGAAGCGCTTCCCCTCGTAGCGATCGACGAGCACGGTGAAGCGGCCGTCAACATAGCGCACGATCCGCCGGGTGGCCTGCTGGCAGATCAGGAGGCGGCCCTGCGCATCGCGGCCCAAACCGTTGCTGCCGGGTTGCGAAACGCCCGGAACGGATTCGGCTCCGCCGCTGGGCTTGAGAAATACCTCAGCCTGGGTCTGGCCGGGCCGCCAGCGATAGGCGACGTTGGTCGGCACGTCGGAGAAGATTAGCGTGCCGTCGATCCAGACCGGTCCTTCCGACCAAACGAAACCTTCTGCCAATTTTTCAATCCGGACGTTGGGTGCCACCAGCGCATCGAACGCCGGGTCAAGCCGTTCGATGCGCGGATGGAAGGGATGCGATGACTCAGCGGCGACGCCCAACAGCGGCACGACTGCCAGGAGCAGGGTAAGAGCTTTCATCCCTGAGGTGATAAACGGATCAGCGCGCCGCCGGCAACGGCAATCCGGCGGCAGTCCGGTCATACTCCTGACTCGGACACGGGCGAGACCCGCCTTCGTCAGAGGCTTCCGCCGCCGCCGGGCCTATGGCGGACAAGACGGCGGGCAGGCTGCCCGTGCCACACCAGACAGCGGCAGAATCACGGGCGAGACGCCCGCGCCACCCGGCGGTTGGTCAGTCGTGCATCAACCCTTCGAGCATCGGTGCGGGTGACCCGTCCTTATGGCGGACCGGGAACTCGCTCTTGTAGCCCCAGACCGTCCAGCCGAATCCATAGCGTTCACACACCTTACGGACGGCGCGCGCCCAGTTGATCGTGGATTGCGCATCAGCCCGGTTGAACACGCCAAATTCGCCGAGAAGAACTTCGCGTCCGGGAGCCTTGGTCCGGACCCATTCGGCCAGCCGCGCGAACATCGGATCGATATCTTTCTCGACCGAGAGCGTGACAGGCAAAGGCTTCGGCAAAGGGTGTTCCGAAGTAGCGGGCACGCCGGTGAGGTCAGGGACCTTGCCCGGGAATGGCACCTCCGGCATCTTGTCGGGCACCGGGTAGATCCAGGGCGCCTTTTGGTGGGTGAAGAGGAGGGGTTCGTAGAAATGCACCGTGACGGCAACGTTGGGATCGTTGGCGGGCAGCTCGAGGTCCACCACGTTCGGGATCGTGTTCCATTTGTTGCACGGGAAATAGACCATGCGGGTCGGGTTGCTCTCCCGGATGGCCGCGAGCATGCGGAAATTGAACACATTAAGCTCCGAATTCTTCTCCGCTTTCGGCTCGTTGAGCACTTCGAAGCGCAGGTAGTCGCCTTCCTTCGCATAGCGGGTGGCCAGGGTGCGCCAGGTATTTGCCGCCTGTTCCATCAGCACCGGGTCGGTGAAAACCCGGGTATCGGACCTGGCGCCGGAGTTGAAGTCCGCGCCATGGAGGAAATGCACGTCGAGAATGGCGCCAAGACCGTATTTCCGGACCCAAACGAGCGCCTCGTCGAAGGGCGCCACTTTCGCCTCATCGAGCGTGCCATCCGCTTTCAGCCAGATGCGCGAATCGATGGGAAAACGGATGTGATCGAATCCCTGGGCCGCGATCCACGCCACATCCTGCTCGGTGAACCACGGGGCGGCGTAGGTCATGGCGCCTTCATTTTGCGAGAGCCAGTTGTCGATGTTCACCCCACGCTTGAACGTATGGGGCCCCGCTTTGGCCGGCTGGGGCGGCGCGCCCGCAGCCGTGTCCGCGCGGCCAGTGGCGTCCGCGATCGGCCAGAACGAAAGCACGCTGAAACCGAAGAGCAGACGGCGAAGGGAAACGAATGGAAGAATCATGGCAGTGGAGTGGTGGTGATGGGCCGTTGGCTGACAGACCGACGTCGGCCCAAACGGCGTCGGGTTGATCCTCGCAGGCGCCGCACGGTCAACGCAATACCGGAGTTGCACGGAGAGAACGGTTTGGGCTGCGCCAGTCGCTCGC
>DASRKV010000358.1:0-6194 GCA_035648795.1 Opitutaceae bacterium | reverse complement strand
TTCCCGACGTGCAGATTCTGATCGACACCTGGAACAAGGACAAACCCGGCGGCGTCGCGGTCGCGTGGGTGGACGAGAAGGGTGCGCAGTTTTTTCAGACCGGGCGCTTCGCCACGGCGGACGACCGCCCGGTCACGCCCGACACGCAGTTCGAGATCGGCTCCATCACCAAGGTTTTCACGGCGCTGCTGCTGGCCGAGAGCGAGCGCGCGGGCAAGGCGAGCCGCGACGATCCGGTCACGAAATACCTGCAGGTCCCGGCGAGCCCCGAAGCCTTGGCGCGACTGAACCAGATCACGCTCTTCACCCTCGTCACCCATACGTCGGGTCTGCCGCGCCTGCCGCCCAACCTTTTTCCCGCCGACCCGCGCGATCCCTACGCGGACTACACGTCGGGAAAGCTGCTCGCGGCGCTGGCCATGAGTGCCGCGAGCGTGAAAACGCCGGCGCCCTATGCGTACTCGAATTATGGTGCGGGCGTGCTCGGCCAGGCCTTCGCGGCGGCATGGGGTCAGTCCTACGCCGACGCCCTGCGCCAGCACGTGCTCGATCCGGTCGGAATGAAGCAGACCTCGCTTGCGCTGACCGGCGCGGTTGCGCCCGCCAACATGGCGCCGGGTCACGATGAAAAAGGCGCGCCGGTTCCGAATTGGACGTTCGACGCGATTGCGCCGGCAGGCGCGCTGCGTTCCTCGGCGCGGGAGATGGCCCTGTTTCTGCAGGCGTGTCTGGGGTTGCGAGAGACGCCGCTGACCACATCCCTGGTTGCGACGATGCAGCCACAGCGACCGCTGGTGGGACTGGTCGGCTCCATCGGTCTCGCCTGGCATCTGACCGCCGACGATCCTCCCATCATCTGGCACAACGGCGGAACCGGCGGGTACCGAAGCTTCGTTGGCTTCGATCCCCGCGGAAAACGCGGCGTCGTGATGCTCGTCAACAGCAGTCAGAGCGCGGACGGACTCGGCTTCGGGCTGCTGCGGGGTGACAAAAAAACGGATGCAGTTCCCGCTCCGGCCACGACCGGTGCCACCACGGCAGCCAACCTGGAAGATTATGTGGGCCGTTATCCGCTGGCGCCGACATTTGTCATGTCGGTTACAACCGATCAAGGGCGGTTGTTCCTCCAAGCCACCGGGCAGGCCCGGCTGCCGGTCTGCGCTTCGGCCAAGGACGAGTTTTTCTACAAGGCGGTGGATGCCCAGATATCGTTTCAGCGCGATGCCACCGGCCGCGTGAGCGGATTGGTGCTGCACCAGGGCGGGCGCGATGTAGCGGCGGCGAAACAGTGACGTTCGCCGCAACTTGGAAATTCGATGAAACGTGATTGCTACGTTTGAATGCGCGATGGTAGATTCGTGATGTCGTGAGAACGTCATCTCGTCTGACCTTCGTGGTTAGCATCGGTCTGGCGCTGCTGCCCATCGCGTCCGCCCGCGAGCGGTGGATCACCGCGCGCACCGAGCATTTCGAGATGTTCAGTTGCGCGTCTGAAAGCGAGTCGCGGGAAATGCTGAACAAGCTCGAACAGTTTCGCGCCACCGTCCTTGCGACTTACTCCCTTCCGCGGTTCCGCGACCCGCGGACAACGATCATGCTGTTTGGCACCGACCGGCAATTCGAGCCGTACAAACCTCTGTACAACGGCAAGCCCAATGACGTGGCCGGATACTGCACCGGCGGCCCCGACGAGTCCATGATCGCTATGGCCGCCGACAACGATTCCGAGTTTACGGATGAGGTCATTTTCCACGAGTATGTTCACGTCCTGTTGGCGGCGGGGGGCGAACAGCCGCCGCCGTGGCTTGACGAAGGTCTGGCCGAGTTCTTCTCCACCTTCAAGGTCCAGGAGAATTCGTTCGAATTGGGACGCGCGAAACCGGACCACGTCGATACGCTGCGCCAGCACGCCTTCCTGCCGCTGGGCCGGTTGTTTGCGGTGACCCACCGGTCGCCGGAATACAACGAAGGAGACCGCCGCGATGTCTTCTACGCCGAATCATGGGCGCTCGTGCATTTCATGATCTGCGGCAAGGACCGCGCCATCTACCTGCCCAGGCTGCGGCGGTTCAACGAATTGATCGCCGCGCCCGACAGCGCGATCGACCGGAGCTTTCGCGAGGCGTTTGGCGTGGACTACGATGAAATGGAAACAAGACTTCGCGATGCGATGAAAGGTGGTGGCTATCGCATCGCCACCGGACCCCTCATCGTGGGCGACTTGTCCGCGAAGATCAAATTCCAGCCGGCGGGCGACTTTGAGCGAGATGTGGCGTTGATCAGTCTCCGCTGGCGGCTCCAAACGCCAGGCGACACGGCATATCGGCTCATGCAACTGGCGGAGACTCATCCTACGGCTCCGCGTCCGCACGAGGTGCTCGCCGCAGTGGCCATGCGGGGACAAGATCCGGAGGGCGCGCTCAGCCATTGGCGGCGCGCGGCCGAATTGGGCTCGGACAACCCGTATGTCTACATGCGGCTGGCGTCCGACCGGCTCGATCAGGTCACCGCCGGCTTGACCCTGGACTACCGGATGCCCGCGGAATTGGCGGCAACCCTGCGCGGGTGGCTGGACCGGGCGGTCGCATTGAGCCCGCGCTACTTCGAGGCCTTCGAGGCGCTGGCCATGGTGGAAGCCTTTGCCGAAAAGCCCCGTTTGGAGGTCATCAATCGCGTGCAGGGAATGGTGCCAAAGATGAGCGACAAAACACGCACATTGTTCGCCATCGCAATCGTGCACTGGCGCAAGGGGGATTTTGTGACGGCGCGCCAGATCGCGAAACTGCTGGTCGCGGCGCCGACGATTTCGCCGCGACTACGCTCCTTGACCCAACGACTCAGCAAAGAGCTGCCTCCGACGAAAACGCCTTACGCCCCCGCGGCGGAGGGACCGCCGTAGGATCGCTCAACCCAGGGTGAACGGGTGGCGACCAACTAATGCGACCGCAGTTTCCAGCGAGTCTGGGAATTGCACAGCGCTACTTCGCCAACCTCAGCCACACCCAATCGCCGCGCGCGTCCTGCGTGCTCGATTTCACGGGGGTGCCGTCATCGTCCCGGCCATTGATACCAATCGACCACACCTTGAAACCGTCATCTACCAGACGCCGATACCGGAGCGGCTGCCCGTCGATCACATCGCGAGGCACCGCGGGCAGGTATTCCGGAACCAGTGCAGCCACCGCTTCGGGATAAGAGCCATGCGCGAGCCGGTGCCGCTCCAGGGCACACGCTGTTCGCGCCAGCGCCACAAAGGCCTCTGCGCCGGCAACGGCTGTCATCGGTTTCTCGATAGCCGGAACCGCCATAAGTCCAAGATACGTCGAAGGAGTCGTCCAAAGAGTCGCCGATCCCACCAGCGCCTGCATTCTGGCATGACCGCCCGCCTTCCTTTTGAGGAAACCCGGCGTGGCGGCTGCATTTTGAACATCAATCGCCTCTTGTATGCAGGTACAGTACGCGACCTTGCTTTGCTGAATCCAGCCCCGCGGCCAGTAGAACCAGAATAGCCACGGACTATGATTGTATACCCGACCGGACATGTGGTCAAAGGTCAGCATAAACGACGCGCGGTCAGTGCGCAGTCCACGTTTGAGCGATTCGATGGGACGAATCGCCGACAGCTCGTCTTCAAATTGCCTGAGATGCTGGTCGCTCCACGCGTTCCGCTGACACCCCCCCCAAAGGGGCTGCAACGCGATTTTCGCAATGACAGTTCCGATCATCGAATCGACCAACGTTGAATCGGGCATCGCGGTGAATCCTCGCGAAAACTTCAATTCGGCTAGCGTGTCGCCAAACGCCTCCTTGGCCTTCCCGGCCACCAGCGCAGCACAACCGTGCGCGGCAAGGCCTAGCGAAAAGACGCGCGCTAACTGGAATCGCGCAATCGGAGATTTGAGTGGTTCCTGATGGTCAATCGCTGTCGGGCGGACCAATTCGGAATCGGGGCGTGCTAAAGCTGCGCGCCGCAGTTCGTCCAATGAAGAATCCATTGGTGCAAACGCCGCGAGCAACCGCCTCGCGGGAGTTTCCTCCGAAGAGATAGCTTTCGCATTCCCGTCCGGCGAACCCTTGAACCACGCTTCCGCAGTCTTCGCGAAATCGACTGACTCGCCATCTGCCCATCCGGCGGAATCTTCTGAGCCAAAATCGAGCCCCGAAATCTTCGTCGCATGGATTTCCTCTAGAAACTGCTGAAAGGCGGGATCGTCGATGGGGCTGAACATCCACCGTTCGAGCACCGGCGTCTTCATGAAGTTGCGCTCCGGCGGAAGGGTCGAGGGAACGGGCAACACATCGAGCGTCTCCCCCCGCGTCGCGCTCTCCGCTGCATACTCGCTCCAGGCGCGATCGGCGCGCCAGCGCACGACCGTGTAGAATCCACCGGCCAGGAGCGCGAGACCTGCCGCGCCCAACAACGACCACAGGATAACGCACCGCAGCCATTTTGGAAAACGCATGGGGAATTGGGGTTCCCGCTTTTGCTTCACAATGCTTCGCGCGGCAAGCCCAAGTCCCGGCGGTCATGCTCAAGCTGTTCCCGATGACATGGGCGCCGCCGCACAGGGTCCGCCAACAATTGGGAATGCGCTGTTCTCGTTGCGTTTCCTGCCGCGCAAGTTCTCCCGCGATCTACTCACCGCGGTTCACGCGGATGGGAGGGGACAGTCGTCGTACCTGATCAGAACCGTTTGTCGTAGTCGGCGTGGGAGCCAATCCACTCCCAGACAAACTGGTCGCCGATGAACCGGCCGATGGCCCGGTAGTGATCCCCGATCCGTACCGACCAGTTGAGCTGGCCGACGGGCTTAAAGTGAAACGAGGGATGAAACGCGTTGACTTGCCAGAGCCGGTAGTTTTTGCGGGCATTCGCCCGCGTTTCCGACGGCAACGTGCGATAAAGCTGCCAGAACTGAAAGGTTCCGCGGCTCGCAATTCTCACGATTTGTCCAAGATGTCGTCGAGTGGCTTAGTCTCTCCGATCTCGTAGGTGGCGGCCGCTTCCTCATTCAACACGGTGAACTTGCCGGCCTTGGCATCGCGCTCCATCCGTCGATCCCAATCGTCGTCCGTCCTGCTGCAGAGTTCGGCGATAAGTGCGGCCCGTTCCTCGAGTGGGAGTTGCTCGATGGCCAATTTGATCTCCTGCACCGTGCTCATGACCGAAATGATGCGGAGCGGGGCGGCGTTGGCAAACGGGATTTTGCCTGCTGGCTGAACGGTTCCGTCGAAAAAACCGCGAGTCTGGAAATCCCAAGCGGTCCGTCCGCCGACATCCGGCTCTGGGTGGGCGCCATCATCACCCGTGACTGGATCACCACCGGCAGGTCGCCGCAACCGGTGGAAGCAGCTGCGAACGGCCGGCCGGAATTACTCCACCAGCTTCACTTGGACGGACGCGCGCTCGAAGTCCGTGGCGGCGAGCAGCGGCTGCGGCCGCATCGCGCCGAAGGCCGCGATCCGGCGGTCGGGAACGATTTCCAGCCGCGTGTTGTCGGTAGATTGCAGGGTTGTTCGAAAGTGGCCCGGGCGGCCTGCCCGCCGTAGCCTCCGGCGAAGGCTGGGTCTCGCCCTTGGTTCGGAAGAATCCCCGAACAGGGGCAGGATGCCCTGCCACCTTGGACGACCGACAACTCGGAGCTGCGCCCTGCAACTCGCGCGAGCAAGAACCGTCGCCATCCACGCGGCAACTGCCACCTACGCCGCCGGCACGATGCTGACGCTTTCCAGTGCGATGCGCTCGATGGGGGTGCTCTTCTCACTGCCCGTGCAAGGCACGCCCGCGATCCGATCGAGGACCTCGAGGCCTTTTACGACCTCGCCAAACGCGGTGTACTGCCGGTCGAGAAAACGGGCGTCGGCATGACAGATGAAGAACTGGCTGCCCGCCGAGTCGGGATGGGATGAGCGCGCCATCGAGAGGACGCCCCGCACGTGCGGCTTGGCATTGAATTCGGCTTTGACCTTCCAACCCGGTCCGCCGGTGCCGGGCTGGCCGGTCGCGCCGATCTTCGTGTTCGGGCACCCGCCCTGGATCATGAAACCGCGGATGACGCGGTGAAACGCGGTGCCGTTGTAGAAGCCGTCGCGGGCGAGCTTCTTGAAATTCTCCACGGTCTTGGGGGCAACGTCGGACCAGAAGGCGACCGTGATCTCGCCATGGGAGGTCTTGATGACTGCCTGTTCGACGG
>DASRKV010000357.1:0-3288 GCA_035648795.1 Opitutaceae bacterium | reverse complement strand
GCCCGGCGGTCGGGCGCCGGTGAACGCCACAAACCAGGTCCGGCGGGGAAGGACCACCTGGAGGATCAAGGCATCGATGTAGGAAACATGATTGCAGATGACCAGCGCGCCACCCGTCGCCGGCAGGTTCTCCGCGCCCTGCACCCGCACCCGATAGAACAGCGCGCTCAGTCCGCGCAGCACCAGGTTGATCGTGTGGTGCAGGGTATAGTGCAGTGCGTAGAGCAACCCCGCCAACGTGAGCCCGGCCAGAAGCAGGAATTGAATCGACGGACTCAAATCCAGGAAACGGTCGCCGGCGATGAAAACGAACAGATAGCTCGCCGAAAAACCCGCCAGGCTGTCCAGCAGGCCCACGGTGGCCAGGATTCGCCCCCGTCGGTCATCGCCCGCCTCCCGCTGGATAAGGGCGTACAGCGGGACCAGGAACAGTCCTGAAGCGAAACCGGCGACGCCGAGCCAGACGTGGAACGCGACGCCCGTCACGGGCGCGGTCAGCCCCAACGCCACCATGGCCATGGCCAGCAACGCCCCCCCCACCGGCACCAGACCAAGTTCGACGCTGCGCCGCGACAGCGCTCCGGCGGCGAGATTTCCCACGATCGTGCCAATGCCCAGCATCAGCAGCATCACGCTGGCGGCAGAGGCCGATCCGACCCCATTCTGGTGGGCGTCCGCGCCGATCTGCAGGCAGACCAGGTTCACGTAGAAACCCAGACCATAGAAAAACATGATCCCGACCGTCGCGCGCATTATCGGCCGCGCCCGCCACAGCTCGACAATCCGGGCCCCGTGACGGATGAACAAGCCCGCCGAGAACGGCTCGGCCGATTGCGGCACGGTCCGCCGCATGAGCAACAGCACCGCCCAGCCAAGAATCGAAGACCCGCCCAGGACAACCACCGTCCAAAAGGCTCCCTGCCAGGGTCCGCCTTTCAGCACGACCCAATAGTCAAACATCCGGCCGCCGAGATAGGCGCCCAGCAGAATGGCCGAAACCGAAAGCATTTCCATCAGTCCCACCGCCCGGGAGAGCTTCTCGGCGGGCACGAATTCCAGCAGGATGCTGCGCTTCGCCGGCGCGAACACCGTCATCTGCAACGCGAGCAACGCCACGCCGGTGATGGCGAACGCCAGTTGATGAAACCACAACGCCAGCGCCAGCGCGGCCAACAGGAGGATCTGCGCCGCCGCCGCGAATTTCAGCACGCGGCTCTTGGCGAACCGATCGGTCACCCAGCCCGCCAGCGGCGCGAACAGCACCAGCGGGGAGACGAGGAGCGCGCACAGCAACCCCTTGTTCCCGTCAGCGTCGGTCCCCGCCACCACGCCGGGGTATTGGACCAGCGCAAGCAGCATGATATTCGCCGCATTGCTATTGAAGGTGACCTGGGCCTGCGCAACCAGCAGACTGGCCAGCGAGCGCGCGGAGGGTTGGGGCTGGGGCATGGAATGGACGGAACGGAAACTTATGGCGGAGAAGGCGGCGACGTTTCAAGCGCAGACACAGGCGGCGTTTCCTTATTTCGCGCATCCTCCTGCCAATCCCGCAATTCGCGCGCCATTCCACCAAAACCGTTGGGAAAATCCGCCTCCAGCCGGCGCAGATCGCCGCGCTGCCGACGCACGCTGGCCAGCGCTTGTTGGATTTCGTAAACCAGGCTCGGCCGGTCCGTCCCGTACACCCGCCACTTGAGCTCACGACGCGTGTAGGGCGGAACGCCGCGGGCCTGTCCCTCCCGCCAGGCCAGTTCCGTGACCTGGGGATCCACCCCGCAAAGATACCATGCCTCGATCGCCGGCACCGCCAGGCCGACGGCCCGGAGCACGCGGTCGCGTCCGTGCGGCCGGGGAAACCGTTTCTGCGTTTTTCGGAACACACTCCGGAGCTGACACAACCGGCATTGCGGATGAAAGTAACCCGGCGCCTCGTGTTCGGCTGTGTGCATGACCGAATCATCGGTGTCCACCACGACGGCCAGCCCGTCGGCGTCCGTATTGAAGTGCAGGTGACGCAGGATGGCCGGCAGCACCTGGGCGACATTCGGCCAACCGCGGGCGCGCAATCCCGGCTGCACCAGGACAACCGGCTCCGCCAGCGCCGCTTCCACCAGCACCCGCAGGGCCGCCTCGTCCGCCGGTGACTCGCTCAACAAGGCGACCTTCATGCGACGGCGCAGTTTCCCTTCGATGATCCGGCGCCTGGCTTCGGTCGCCCGCGGCCCGGGCTTTTGTCATCTATTAAATGACAAATCTTCTCCGGGTGTTGCGGAGCATTTTCGGGTGCATCACCCGCGCGGCGCTTCGCGGACGTTTTCATTCCTCCGGGACGCCGCCCAGGATTCCGCTGAACCAGATGTCGCCGAGCGAGCCCTCGGCAAGGAGTTCACGCGCATCCGGCCGGTCGCTCAGACGGGCGAAGGTGGCACTGCGGCCCTTCTTGCTGGCGATGACGATCTCCTCCGGATGCTCGCGAAACAGGTCGAGAAAGAAAGGCGAATGCGTGGTGGCAACGATTTGCACCGCCTCCCGATGCTGGCCGGAATCGGCCGGATAACATAACCGGTACAAGGCGTCGCGCACCACGCGCAGCAGCCGCGGATGGATGCCGCGATCGGCTTCCTCGATGCAGACCACCGCCGGAGGCTGGGGAGAAAACGACATCGCCAGCACGGCCAGGGTATAGAGCGCGCCCTGCGAGAGATTCTCCGCCGTCAGGATCCGGCCGTCTTCCTTTAACCGGAGCGCCAGCCTGATGCCGGATTCCGTCGACTGGGGCGTCACTCCGGAGAAATCCGGCAGGGCGCGGCAAAACTCGGTCTGAAGCTGCGCAAAAATGTTCGGGTGTTCCTCGCGCAAACGCTCCAGGACCGCACCCAGGTTGCGGCCGTTAGGGGCCAGCTCAACGCCATCGGCCGATGCGACCGGTTCGGCCATCGCGCAATGGTCGAACAAGTAGGCGCGGATGCCATCGAGCTTGGTCCGCAACGTGGCCCAGCGCGCCCGGGCATCGTCCGTCGGCGGACGCCGCACTTCCCCGGCGTCGCCAAGCTGTTCGGACGGGCCTTTCAGATGCACCTCGATGTCGGCGTCGGGCGGCGTAAAGCGGAAGATGACTTCAGGCGTGTCGTTGTGTTTGGACGGGAGCGGAGGTTTCCCCGCCGGCGGTGCCGTCGCCGCGGGGAGCTGGGCGAGCGTCCGCAGCCGCAGGAGCGCCTGGATCAGGCTGGTCTTCCCGCTGCCGCTGGGTCCGACCAGCAGGTTGAACGGTTCGAGGCGAAGGCTGGT
>DASRKV010000356.1:0-5297 GCA_035648795.1 Opitutaceae bacterium | reverse complement strand
CAAAGAGGCGCCGCCGCAATTGGCGAAACTGGCCGATCCCTATGATCCGGTCGCGAACGAGCGGTACCGCCTGGGCCATGGATTGCACGACATGAGCTACTACCGGGGCCGGATGTACCTCTACTTCGGGGTGGCTCCCGCCCTGTTGCTGTTCTGGCCGTGGGCGGCGCTGACGGGTCAGTATCTGTTCCACCACCACGCGGTGGCGATCTTCTGTGCGGTCGGGTTTCTGACGGGCGCGGCGCTGTTGCGCACTCTGTGGCGGCGCTACTTTCCGGAGGTGAGCGTGGCGGCGGTGGCGGCCGGGATGCTGGCGCTGGGTCTGGCGACCGGCGTGCCGATTTTGCTCCAGCGGGCGGAATTCTGGGAGGTGGCGGTCAGTTGTGGCGTCGCTTTGGGGATGCTCGCGCTGGGAGCGGTCTGGCGGGCGCTCGTCGAGCCCGACCGCCGGGTGTGGTGGGTGGCCGCGGCCAGTCTGGCGCTGGGGCTGGCGGTCGGAGCGCGACCCTTTCTGATTCTTGGCGCCGCCGCGCTGTTGGTGCCGGCCGCCATCGCGTGGAACCAGGCACCCGCCGGCCGGCGGCGCCTGCCGTGGGCCCTGTTGGTGGCGGCGGCGCTGCCTCTGGCGCTCTGCGTGCTGGGGCTGATGGTCTACAACGATCTGCGTTTCGACAGTCCCTTTGAGTTCGGCCAGCGGTACCAATTGGCCGGCGATCGCCAGGACACCATCCAACATTTCAGCCTGCGCTTCCTCTGGTTTAATTTCTGCGTCTACTTTCTGGAACCGATCCGGTGGGTCAGGGAATTCCCGTTTGTCGCGGATATCGCGACCCCGGCAGTGCCGGCGGGTCATGCTGATGTGGAAGATCCCTTTGGCATCCTGACGAATATCCCGATCGTCTGGTTCGCGCTGGCGGCGCCGCTGGCCTGGTGGGGCCGCGCCGCAGAGGATCGCGCTCGGCTGCGCGGATTCTTGGCCGCGGTGGCGATCCTCTTTGCGATTTGTGCGGGCGTCCTGCTCCTGTTCTACGGCAACTGCAGCCGCTACGAGGCGGAGTTTCTCCCCACCCTGGTTTTCCTGGCAGTCGTCGGGATCCTGGCGGTGGAGCGGGTGCTGGCGCCCCGCCCGCGCTGGCGCGTGACGGTCCGGACAGTCTGGGTGCTCCTGCTCGTCTCCTCCCTGGGATTCAACCTCCTGGAGGGGATCGATCACTATGCGGTGCAGCGCTGCCGGTTGGGAAATCAGTTGGATGTCGCGGGACGATTGTCGGATGCGATCCGGCAATATCAGGCGGCGCTGCGGGTGAAACGAAACTACGTCGAGGCTCATAGCAGCTATGGCAATGTCCTGCGTCAGGTGGGTCGGTTGCCGGAAGCGATCGAAGAATGCCGGACGGCGCTGCGGCTCGATCCGAACTACGCGCGGGCCCACAACAACCTGGCCAACGCGCTCCTGGCCACCGGCCGGGTCACGGAGGCGATCGAGCATTACCACGCGGCGCTGCGACTCCGGCCGGACGACTCGAAGATGCACTACAATCTGGGGAACGCCTGGCTCAAGGCGGGCCGGGTGGCGGACGCGATTCAGGAATATCAGACGGCGTTGCGGCTCTATCCGGACGATGAGGAGGCGCATTACAACCTCGGCAACACGCTGTTCGGAGCCCGGCGGATCCCGGAGGCAATCGCGCAGTACACGGCGGCGGTGCGGATCAAGCCGGAGTACGTGGAGGCGCGCAATAATCTCGGCAACGCGCTGCTCGAGGCCGGCCGGACGCCGGAGGCGATCGCCCAGTTGGAGGCCGCAGTGCGGATCCGGCCGGATTACGCCCCGGCCTACAACAGCCTGGGTGCAGCGCTTTTTCACATCGGGCGCACGCGGGAGGCGATCGCGCAGTTCGCCGCCGCGTTGCGCATCAATCCGGACTTCGCGGAGGCGCGCCGGAATCTCGAACAAACGCTGGCCGAGTTGCCGGTGAGTAACTAGACGCCCGCCGCCGATTTTCTTCCGGCTGGCGGCGACGCAGGCTTGCCGGAAGAGAAAATCGGGCTATTTTTCCGGCACGATGGCACGGCCAGGCGCGAAGTCCTTGTTTCTTGGTTGATCGGATCGAGCGCCGGCCCCGCCAAATCATACCTCTGATAATTGCACTAATCCTGGAGACACCATGCGTCGATTCACCTCGTCCGTCCTTCTCATCGCGATCGCCCTCCTCGGGGCGCTGCCGCTCGCCGCGCAACAAAAACGCGTCAGCCCCCACGAAACGATCAGCAAGGTGGTCGATGGCAGCCGCATCACGCTGGTGTACGGGCGGCCATATTCCAAGGATCCGAAGAGCGGGGAGACGCGCAAGATCTGGGGATCGCTGGTGCCCTTCGGCAAGATCTGGCGCACCGGCGCGGATGAAGCCACGCTGCTCATCACGCAGAAACCGCTGGTGCTCGGCGGGACGGCCATCCCCGCCGGCGCCTATACCCTGTTCACGCTGCCGCAGGCCGATGGCTCGGCGAAATTGATCGTCAACCGGCAGCTCGGGCAGTGGGGCCTGCAGTATGACGAGAAACAGGACGTCGCGCGCGTCGAGCTGCAGAAGCAGGCGGCGGATGGGCCGGTCGACCAGTTTACGATGGCCGTCGAGAAGGGCGCGGACGGTGGCGGCGTAATCAAGCTGATCTGGGAGGACACGCAATATTCCGTGCCCTTCACGGTGGAGAAATAGCGGCGGCGGGTGCTTGCAAACTCGACGCGCAAGTCGGCAAGAAGACCGTCTAAAAAGGACGAAGAGCGACCCTTTGGGCAACACGCCATTTCGGCCTGACCCGTCGGAGTCGACTCCAACGGAGGATCGCAATCCTGGGTACCGGTATCGCGATTCCGAACCTCAGAATCACGATTCCTGGCCTTGGGATCGTGATCCCGGCTCCGGGTATCGCAATCCCGAGCCTTGGAATCACGATTCCGGGCTTCAGAATTGAAAGATCCAAAGTTCATTCAATCGCCCCGGCCTTCAGTATCGCTTTCCCATCAGCAAGATATAAAATCATCAACGCGCCACGCCCCAACGGCTGCTCCGGAGGTGCTCGCCCAGAGGAATGGCTCCAGTCTCAAGTCAACCGGGATACCGATCGCCCCTATCGGGTACCTCTCGCCTCTTAAGAAACAGCACTGGCCTGGTGGCTGCGAGCGCCAGCGAGTGGATTTAAAGCCAGCACTCCGCTCGCTGGCGCTCGCAGCCAAGCTCCATTTGAAGTTTCTGCCCGTCCCGGGCAAAACACGTTTTGCGTCGGGGGGCTGCATAACTGGCTTGTTTTCGGCCAGCCAGAACCGGCCTCGGCGGCCACAGGCAGTTCGGCGCGGAGCTTGGCCAGCGCTCGTTCCACGGCGTGCCGGTCGGAGGTGATCGCGACGCGGCGGCATCGCGCTTGTCGAGCGCCGAGGTCATCTGCGGAGTCGATGGCCGATCCTTCTCCTATTTCCTTGGTGCACGACCGGTCCGCCAGCCGCAAGGCGGCTCTCCGACTTCTGCCGGTCGATCTCGCTCCTGGGCATTATCCGGTCAGGTCGTCGAGAGGATTGCTGGCGGTCTCCACCACCGGGTGCTTGTATCCAGCGGTCGTTTCAATCGAGACGTGGCCCATCAGGATACGGAGCGCATCGATGCTTTCCCGCGAATGCGTGGCGTAGGCATGGCGCAGCACATGCGGCGTAACGAGTCCGTCAAGGCCGACCCGGCGGGCGGCGGCGTGCACGGCGCGTTGCACGGTATCGGGCAGCAGGTGATAGCGAACGCGTTCGGCGGTGCGCGGATGGGTGCAATGGTTGGCCGCAGGAAAGACCCAGAACCACTGCCAGGAGAACGGCGCTTGGGGATACTTAACCGCCAGTTGGTAGGGCAGAGTTACGCCGACGTCCTTGAAATAGGCACGATCCGACTCCCAGAGGCTGCGGGCACGCTCGATCTGGCGCCGCAGCGGCTGGACGCACACTGCGGGAATAGGAACCCGGCGGTCCTTTCCCCCTTTGGCGCCGCGAATCACGAGTTGGCCGGTGGCGCCCTCGCTCCACAGGACTTCCTTGATCCGCAAATCCAGCGGTTCGGAAACCCGCAGACCGCAGCCATAGAGCAGATCAACGAGCAGCCGGTTCGGCGCGGTCGGCGTATCCTGCACCGCCGCGCGCAGCGCCCGGATCTGTTCGCGGGAAGGAGCGACGCGCTCATGGACGGGCTGCTTGGCTCTCAGGGCATCGACATCCGCCAACGGCCGTTTGAGGACGTGTTCGTACAGAAACAACAGGGCGGCGAACGCCTGGTTCTGAGTCTTAGCGGCCACGTGTCGCTCCTGGGCCAGATGGGTCAGAAACGCCTCCGCTTTCCGCTCGGGCGGGAGCGCAGCCGGCAATCCCCGACAGAAATCGTAGTACCGGGCGGCCCAGCCGCAGTAGGAGTCCTCCGTGCTCAGGGCGAAGTGCAGCAGGCGGATCCTGGCGCGGACCAGGGCGACGACCTCGGCTTTTGATTTCATGGGACACACCGGAGCGGGTTCGGGTTGGACAAGCACCTCGCGCTGTGCTTACAATTCACGACAATTTTCCTGAAGTCTTTTTTGCCCCCGTCTGAATTTCCAAGTCGAATTTCTCCATCTTCCGGATGAATAACGACCTCCAGATTTTGATCGGCCGACACGGAGTCGGCCTATCCAGCTCAGGGGCTCAGCGCTGCAAACACTCAGACTGGATCTTTTCTAACGTACGGTCCTGAAGTCGGTTGTCCACTTTGATCTGCCGACACCCCGTAGCATAAACACAAGTTGGGCAAAGAAAGAACATGAAACGCGACATGGACTTCATTCGTGCGCTTCTCATTGCCGCCGAAAGCGGCGATAAAGGGCCGCTCGCCAATTACGGAGAAAAAGAAAAAGCCTATCATATCGCCTTGCTCATGGAAGCGGGTCTTGTTCACGGCGCGCTCGCGGGCGGAAACCTCGACCCGGAAGTCGGCCACATCCATCGACTGACGTGGGCTGGGCACGACTGGCTGCAATCTGTGCGCGACGACACCCTTTGGAAGAAAGCAAAAGAGCATGTGATTAAGTCCGGCGCTTCGTGGACGTTCGATCTTTTGAAAGAGTGGGCGAAGAATGAGATTCGGATAAGATTACAGCTTCCACTTCCGTGATGCAGTTTGCGTAGCACATGGCTTTCATCTCGATTATCTTTCTCCCCATTGGATGCGGCTCGGAATCGGCATCTTGCCACGCCCGACGCGCGATTCTGCGCCATTTAGAAATCAGGCCCA
>DASRKV010000355.1:0-2885 GCA_035648795.1 Opitutaceae bacterium | reverse complement strand
CTGCAGCACTGCTGTTACCAACCCGGCCAACGCCTCCAAAGTTGCCGCGGAAACCTCCGCCGGCAGGTAGGGCACGACCAGTTGCGCCAACATCCATCTTCCGGCTGGGACGACTGAAAACGCCAGGGCCGCGCTCACCGTTCCAACGATCAGGCATGGAATGCCCCACCAAAACATCCAGCCTCGAAACGAGCGCACACCGAATACCGCGATCAGCAGCAATAGCGCCGCCGGCACCACCGGACTCCACCACGCAAGCTCCTCCAATTGCACGACCCGCACCCGCACCTCCGCCCACTTCCGGGCGGCCTCGGCTGTCTCGTCGTCACCATTGAGCATCGTGAACAAATCCATCTTTGCCGGCAACTCGCTCGCCGCTTCCTGCATCATGGTGCGGAACTCCTGCCGCACCCGCGGCATTTCCTCGGGCGGCGGGCAGAATCCAACCGGAAGTTCACCGGCCGACTGAAGCTGAGACGCCGTGTACGGAGGTTTTGTCTTCAATATCCGGATATATGTCTCTTCGGTCTCCGGGGTTGTCAGCCGCCGTTTCACTTCGCCCAGTTCAATATTTACCACGGGAACGGCAGTGCTGGAATGCAGCCAGCCGAAAAACTGGTCCAACGCCCTCTCGGTCTGCTGGCGGACGTAACTCGGCGGCAAGATCGCACCAAACACCGTTTCCCAGTCCTTCACCGACAGCTGGTTGGCGAGGCTGATCGGTGATTCCCCGCCCGCGCCGCCCCGGTTCCTCGCAACCCGGCTATCGTATTTGATCGCCTGGGCAGTCGTATCCATCGCCAAAGCGGGCAGCCGGTCATAGATCCGCTCTTTTGCGAGCGCATCCTTGTAGATCTGCGGCCGGATAAGCCGCGTGCCGGCGGCATGGAAGAAGACGATCGGAATTGTGCCGATGACGAAAATGAGCGCGCCCACGACCGCGAGAAACCGCGCGAGAAAGCGGAGCATGATACCATCCCGTTACGCGAAAATGTTTCGCCGGTCGAGATCGCCGTGCGGAGCCGGTCTTGCGTCGAAATATCGTCTTGTCCGCTGTCTGCGCTCCTTTCTACTCGCTACCCGCTGCTCACTCCTCGCTACTCAATTTCCGCTGGCCGCTCTTCCATCTTCGCTCTTCCATTTTCAATTTCGCCTTCCCATGCCCATCGCCTACCAGATCGTCGTCTGTGGCAGCGTCGTGCCCGATCCGCTGCAAACCCTTGAACCGGTCACAACTCCGACCGGTCCCGCCCTGAAGAACGAGCTGATGTTGCCCGCCGTCCTTGATCCCTGGGCCGGCCACGCGCTCTTCGAAGCGGCGAATCTCGCGAAGCAGCATCCCGGAAGCAAAGTCTGGCTCGTGAGCGTCGGACCCAAAGCCAAGCTCCAGCAAGTCATGATGACCGTGGCCCAAAAAGTGCCGTTTGAGCTTGTCGCCCTCGACGGCCCGGCCAGCGGGTTTGCGGAATCCGCGGACATCGCCGCCGCCCTGGCCGGGATGATTCAGACCATCCCCGGGCTGGATAAATCGCGACTGTTGGTCTTCGGCGGCTGGGAATCCGCCTCGCGCGGCGCCGGCACCACGATGCAGATGGTCGGTGAGCTCCTCGGCATCACCGACCAGTTTCAGGGAGTCGATCAGCTCACGGTGCGCCCCGACGGTTCATTCGAGGTTCTCGAGCGCGTCGAGGGAGGAAAACACCAGGTTTCCGCCTGCAGCGCACTGCCCGCGCTCCTGGGATGGGCCACCGGCAATCTGCCCGAGCCGCCCAACAATCCGCAGACCGGCATGCTCAACATGCGCACGGTGATGCCGGCGCTGCAGCGCGCCAAGCCCATCAAGATCGCCAATGACGGCGTCGCATTCGCCAGCGTTTCGCTACCGAAACAGCGCCGCGTAACGAGGATCGTAAAAGACCTGACACCCGACGCCATTGCCCAGGAAATCGTCGAGTGGATCGCCAAGGACTGATCGGCAGTAGCGAGGAGCGGGAAGTGACTAGCGAGCATCGCCAACCAACTTCGCCCGCCTGTTCTCCCAACTGACTTCCGTCTACTTTCAACATCTACTAACTACCCGCTACTCTCCACTCGCTACTGCTTCCATGGACACCATTCTCTTTCTCGCCCATACCGACGCAGACGATTCGCTCGGCAAAGCCGCGCTGGAGTCCCTCGCCGTCGCCAAGAACCTTACGGCAGGTCTGCCTGGCTCCGTCCTCGTCGTCGGCCTCGTAGGCCGCGGCGTACAGTCCGCCGCCAACCAAATCGCCGGCTGTGCCGCCGCGCGATTCCTCGGCGTTGCCGGACCGGATTTCGCGGCGTCACGCTACTCGACGGACATCGTCGCCGTCGAAGCGCTGGCCCGGGCGGCCGCGGCCACGATCGTGATCGCTCCGGCCACCTCGCGCTGGAACCGCGTTCTCGCCGGCGCCGCCCAGCGCCTGGGCGGCCGCATTGATGCGCACGTGACGGGCGCCGCCGCGACCGACGGCCAGCCGGGCGTCACGCGTTGGTACTACCGGCAACGCATGGAAGCCGTCGTCCAGCGCGCGCGGCGGCCGTGGTTCATTCTCCTTGATCCCGGTTGCGGAGAGGCGTGGTCCGGCACACCGGGTCAGGTGCAGATCGAGCCGGTTTCTCCGGCGCTCACGGACGCGAACAGGCGCACCACGGTCGCCGGCATCCGGGCGCCGTCCGCCGATCACCAGACCATCCGCCCCGATGCCCGACTGCTCTTCGTGGCCGGAGCGGGCTGGACCAAGACGCAGCCCGACGGCAAGTCGCATCCCGAGGAAGCGGAACAACTGATTCTCGACTTCCTCGCGAGATCCAAGGCGTCTCTCGGCGGCACCAAATCGTTGGTCGACCTGAGCGGCGAAGGC
>DASRKV010000354.1:0-6518 GCA_035648795.1 Opitutaceae bacterium | reverse complement strand
TAGGATCGGGTCGTTCCCGCCGGAATGCGCCGCAACGCGGCCCACACGTCCTGCTGAAACGCGGAGCCCACCGGCGCCAGCGGCAGGTCGAAGCCGAGCTGTTCGCCGCTGAAATAGCGCCGCAACTGGGCCTCCGTTGCCTCGAGCGTGGCGTTGGTCCCGGGCACGACGGCGCAATGCAGCCGCCGCCGCAATTGGGCAATCTCCCGCTCGAGCCCGCGCCGGTCCACAAATTCCAGCAACCTCAGGCCCTGCCGGTCGGCCAGGGCCAGCATCTTGCCCAGCGGCGTGGCGATGCGCCGCGCGAGCAGGCAGTCGTCGGATCGCGCGCCGCGCGGCGGCTTGCCGAACACCCGCCGGAACGCCCCGCGAAATCCGCTCGTCGAGGCGTAACCGCCGTCCATCTGGACGTCGATCACCGGCTTCCCGGCGCGCACCTCGTGCAGCGCCAGGCCCATGCGCCGCGCGCGCTGATACGCCTGGAACGTCAGGCCATAATAGGCGCGGAACCGCCGGCGGGCGGTCGAGGGATCGACGCCCAGGCCGGCGAGATCCTTGTCCGTCAGCCGGGCGGCGGGGTTCGCCTCGACCGCGTGTAACAGTTGCGTCACTACGGGAGGCGGCGCCGGCACCCGGTCCAGCGGGCGGCACAAGCGGCAGGGCCGGTAGCCGTCGTGCAACGCCGCCGAGATCGAGGCATAAAACTCGACGTTCTCGGCGCGCGGTTTTTTCGCGCGACAGGTCGGCCGGCAGAAGATGCCGGTGGTCTTCACGCCGGCGTAGAACACGCCCTCGTAGCGGGGATCGCGGGCCATGAGCGCCCGGTACATCACGCGGCGGCCAGGCAGCGCGGGTTTCGCGAGTGCGGCCGGCGGGGCGCGGCGGACGGGAGAGGCCGGCGGGAGGAGCGGGATGAGGTGAGGCATGGCGGGATGATCTTGTCCCCAATGTAGCACAAACCGGCCGGCCGTCGCCGCCGATTATCAGGCAAGGTATTTCGCCACGTCCGGGATCTCCTTGACGCGCCGCCCACCCGGCCGGCGTTCGAGGTACGGATCCACCTCGGGATGCGCCTCGACCTCCTCGTCGCCTTCCGCGTCCTCCTCGGCGGTTCCCGTGACCTCCCAATTCAGTTCCTCGTCGAACACGTGGGACATGCGGCGCACCTGGGGTTCGAGAACGAGGGCCGGGTTCTTCACCTGGCCACGTTTCACGATCTCGAAGAGGCAGGGCAGAAACTGCGAGGCGTAGCGCGCCTGGAAGCCGGACATCCATTTGTTGTCCACGCCCTCCCGGCGGTTGAGCAACACGACATCGGCGAAATGGACGCACGCGTCGTACCACGGCAGCAGCTCGTGGTGCCGGGCGGCCAGCCCGCAATGGATGACGCACACGATGCGCGCGAGCTCCCCGCCGCTCGCCGGCAGCCACGCCTGGACGGCCTCGATCTGGTCGACCGGATTGCGCCGGCCGTCGGCGACCCAGAACACGTGCGTGGCGCCGTCGAACGCGGGCGACTCGATGCGGCCGTCGTTCCACTGCCAGGGCCGGGCCGGGCCGAGCCGCGCGTCGGATTCGCCCGCCGGTTCCGCCGCGGAAAGCAGCACGAGCGCGCGATCGCCCTCCCCGAGGCCGCCCGCCACCAGGTCAGCCACGACTGTGCGCCGGCCCGAGCCGGCCGCGCCGAGGATGAGATAAATCAATGGTTTCATTGCCAGCAAATGTCGGAGCCTGCCTGCGGGCGATTATTCTCTGCCGTCGCGACCAAGCTCGCTCCGACCAAGAGAGCGTCAAAACTTGAACGCCTGGTTCTGCGCCGCATTCCGCATCCAATGATCGACCACGACCAGCGCCGCCATGGCTTCGACGATCGGCACGGCGCGCGGGAGCACGCACGGATCGTGCCGCCCGCGGCCCATGAGCTCGGCGGGCTGGCCGTGGATGTCGACGGTCTCCTGCGGGCGCAGGATGGTGGCGGTGGGTTTGAAGGCGACGCGGAAGCGGATCTCCTCGCCGTTGCTGATGCCGCCCTGCACGCCGCCGCTGCGGTTGGTCCGGGTGCGCACCTGACCTGCGCGACTCTCGAAGAGATCGTTGTGTTCGGAACCCTTGAGCAAGGTGCCGGCGAAACCGCTGCCCAACTCGAATCCCTTCGTGGCGGGCAACGAGAGCATCGCCTTGGCCAGGTCGGCTTCCAGCCGGTCGAACACCGGCTCGCCCAATCCCGCCGGCACGCCCCGGATCCGGCACTCGATGAGCCCGCCGACCGAATCGCCTCCGGCGCGCACCGCCTTGATGCGCTCGATCATGCGGGCCGCCGTCGCGGGGTCCGGGCAGCGGACGGGCGAGGCCTCGACCTCCTCGAGCGAGGGAAAATGATCGAGCGGCGGCGCCTCGAGGTCGTGGATGCGCGTGACAAACGCGCGGATCTCCACGGCGTGGGCGAGGTGCAGAACCTTCCTTGCAATCGCGCCGGCGGCCACCCGGCCGATGGTTTCGCGCGCCGATGACCGGCCGCCGCCCCGGTGGTCGCGGATGCCGAACTTGGCCTGATACGTAAAATCCGCGTGAGACGGCCGGAATTTCTCCTTCATCTCATCGTAGGCTCCGGGCCGCGCGTCGGTATTGCGAACGACCAGCGAAATCGGCGTTCCCGTCGTGCGCCCCTCGAAAATCCCCGACAGAATCTCCACCGCGTCCTCTTCCTGGCGCGGCGTGACCAGCTCGCTCTGCCCCGGCCGGCGGCGATCGAGCTCCGCCTGGATCTCGCGCGCCTCCAGCGGCAGGCGCGGCGGACACCCGTCCACCACGACGCCCACCGCCCCCCCGTGACTTTCGCCCCAGGTGGTGACGGTGAAGAGCTTGCCAAAGGAATTGGGCACGACCCGGCAGCGTGGTTTGTCGGCCACCGGCAGGCAAGCATCTAGCGAGGCGGTGCGTCCGGTCTTGGCGGCCGCGAGCGCGAGCGAGTGGTCCGCGGTTACCGTGGCCAAACCCGGGCGAGTCTCGACCCGGCGGGACCAGCAGCCAAAACCTTCCGGCTTGGGCTGCGCGCAGATTCCCGCAGCCGCGAAAGCCCCCTGATTCTGGCTTTCACGAGCCCGGCAAAAAGCCGGAGCCCGCAGCCATCGTGGAACTGAGCCGGCATGAGGTTGTCCTGAAACTTGGCTGAGGCGCCGGCGTCAATAAGAGGCAACTCTCGCGGCCAAACCGGACCGGCGCCGGCGGACCGGACCGGATCGCCCCGCACGGAACGAATCCGACGGGTTGCAGACGCGGCACAACTCAGTTTACATCGATCTGGAATTCGTTTGAGATTGCCCTTCCGCACCAACGCCCTCGGGGCGCCGGCTTATGTTTCCAATCCATTTCCCCCCGCGCCGCATGTCGCACCATCCCAGTCCCCGTTTGCCTGTGTTTGCCTTCGCTGCGGTGCTGGTCGCTGCGGCTTCGCTTCGCGCCCAAACCTCCGGGCCGGCGTCCCCCGTTCCCCTGCCTCCGGTCAATCCACCGCCGCGCGCAGTCCCGCCCATCGCCCAGTCGACCGGCGAAGAGATCATCGGACCGATCCAGATGCGGGGGGAAACCCTGGAAGCGGTGCTCTACCAGTTGGGTCGGTGGACCGGCCGCTCAATCATCCGCCCCCAGGCGCTGCCCGCCACCGAAGGCTACACGCTGACGCTGCCGCCCATGCCGAAGAGTGAGGCCACGCTCGCCGTGGAAACGATGCTCGAGCTCAGCGGCATCGCCGTCAGTCCACTCGGCAACCATTTTTTGAAAGTCGTGCCGGTCGGCCAGGCACGCATTGAGGCGCCGGAGATGATCGACGGCTCCACGCTCGATCTCCCGCCCAGCGGCCGGATTGCCACCAAGTTGTTCCGCCTCAGTTTCCTGCGCGTCAGTGAACTAAAAGATCAGGTGCTCCCGCTGCTCAACCCGAATCTCGGCGGGCCCGTGGTGTTCGAGAAGACCAATGCCGCGCTGATCACCGATTCCCTGAGCACGCTCCAGCGCATCGAGCAACTGATCCAGGAACTGGACAAGCCCACCACCGCCAGCCTGCAGCCGAAGTTTTACTCGCTGCAATATGGCGCCAAGGCCAGCGATCTCGTCAACAAGATCACCGCCATCCTCAAGCCCCCGCTCAGCAGCGGGCTCAGCTCGGCCACGAGCGTGAGCGCCGATGACCGGACCAACCAGATCATTCTCATCACCGATCCCCGCCAATATCCGTTCTTCGACGAATTGATCGGGAAACTCGACATTCGGGCGGATCCCAACACCCGCAACGAGGTCATCTATCTGAAACACGCGGCGGCGAAGGACGTGGCCACGTTGTTGACCAATCTCGTTTCGGGACGGAATCAGAACGCCAGCAAAACCGATCAATCGGGTGCCAGGACGGGACCGCTTCCGGGCAACCTCCGCACCGCGCCTGCGGCCGGCAATAATCCCGCGGTGGGACAGCCGGCGATCGCGAATTTCGCGGCGGATATCGGCCCCTCTTCTGATTTCAGCAGTCTGCTCACCGTGCTGGCCGATGATCGCAGCAACTCCATCGTCGTATCCGGAACGGTCGACGATATCCGCCTCATCCGCGAGGTGATCGACAGAATCGACGTGCTGCTGGCCCAGGTAAGCATCCAGGTCGTCATCGCGGAGGTCACGCTTACGGACAGCGCCACGAGCGGAATCAACGCCCTCAATCTCACCTTCGGGACCGACAATGTTCGCGGCACCCATATCACGAACTTCGACACCGGCACCGCCGCCAACGGCATCGCCGGGTGGAACATCACTGGCGGAATCGTCAATCCGATGTCCTTCCAGGCCGCGCTCGGCAATACCGGCGCCAACAGCAACGTCAAGGTCCTGTCGGCCAATACGATCGTCACCACCCACAACAAGCAGGCGGAATTCGTCGTGTCCCAGCAGCAGCCGATCATCACCGGGACAACGTCGACGCCCAGCGCCACGACCACGAATACGGGGCTCACCTCGAGTTCCACCGTGACCTACAAAGACATCGGCATTGACGTGAAGGTGACCCCGCTCATCGGCGATGACGGCAGCATCCAGCTCGAAATCGACCAGAAGGTGGATGACGTGGTGAGCAACGTTACGATCGACGGCAACGAACAGCCGATCATCGGCCACCGGGAAGCCACCTCATTCATCAATGTCGGCGACGGGCAGATGATCGTGTTGGGCGGCTTGCAGCAGACCAAACACTCGACCAATCGCACCAAGCTCGGATTCCTCTACGAGATTCCGATCCTCAGCCAGCTGCTTGGCGGCCGCACCCACGAGGAGGACCGGACCGAACTCCTGCTGTTCGTCCGCCCCCATATCATCCAGCCCAACCATGAGAGCAAGGACGCTGCCGCCAGCATCAACCAGCTCACGAACAAGGACCAGGTGCGGCAATATCTGCAGGATCCCTCGAAAGATAAGAAGGAAAACCTGTACAAGCAGTTGACGCAATGAATTCGCGCTGGCGCGTCCCGTCATGAATGCGCTGATCCAGGAATCACTTCCGGCCGCGCTCGCCGAGCGGCTGACCGACGAGCAGCGGCAGGCCGTGCTGGAAGCGCCGCGCGACCAGCGCTTGGCCTCCGTGGCCGCGGCCCTCGCCTTGACCGAGAATGACGTCCTGGCCCTCGTTGCCGGCGACGTGGGGTTGGAAATCGCCACCGACATCCGGCCCGACCGGGCGTCGCTGAGCCTCCTGCCCGCACGCCTCGTGCACGATTACCAGGTCGTGCCGATCGTCGCCCCAGGCGCGACCGAGTCGGAGCAAGGGGAGGATCAAGTCCCTGCGCCGCCGGGCTCCCAAACCGTGCTGCGCCTTGCCGCGTCCTGGCCGCCCAACGAGGCGATTCTCGACTGGGTGCGCACGTTCACGCCCCGACCGATCAAGTGGTATCTCGCTCAGCCGGACCGCGTGCACCAGCTCATCATCGAGCACTTCGGCGTGGGCTCGGGCAGCCTCGAGGATTCCGGCGAGGATTTCGCCCCGGTGGAAAATCCCCAGGGGGCGGACGAGATCGTGGATGAGGACGCCGCCGTCGTGCGCTTCGTCAGCGATGTCATCGGCCAGGCGATCACGGATGCCGCCACCGATATTCATTTCGAGCCGCAGGAGGGGCAGTTGCGGATCCGCTACCGGGTCGACGGCCTGCTCGTGCCGGTGCCCCTGCCGGAGAACCTGCTGCGCTTTCAGGACGCCATCATCTCGCGCCTCAAGATCATGGCGCGCCTCAACATCTCGGAGCGCCGTCTGCCGCAGGACGGCCGCATTAATTTCAAGTCCGACGTCGCCACCCTCGACATCCGCGTCTCGACCATCCCGACGATTTACGCCGAAAGCGTGAGCTTGCGGCTGCTGAACCAGAAGAAAGAGGCATTCACCATGGACCGCCTCGGCATGAACGCCGAGGAACAGACGATCATCAAGCGCGTCCTCGAATACCCGCACGGCATCATTCTGGTCACCGGCCCCACGGGGTCCGGCAAGT
>DASRKV010000353.1:0-19380 GCA_035648795.1 Opitutaceae bacterium | reverse complement strand
GCCACGTCACGTCGTGGAGCTTGATGGACGTTTTGCCCTGCAGGGCGTCCGGAATCACGAGATTCAATTCAAAAAGATCGGCGACGTTCCGCAGAATCGTGCGGATGTCCTCATCCGGGAAATCGACCGACAGCGTGTCCTTGTTGCGGGTGACGCCGGTCCCGGAGGGTTCGGCCGCCGGGGCCGCCTCGGCCGGTGGGGCGGATTTTGCGACCGTGGCGGCCGTATCGGCAGCAGCGGCAGGTGCAGCCGGGGCCGGCTGACTTCGCCCGACGGCGGCAGACGTCAGCAGAACGAGCGCGAGCTGGAAGGAACGTGTTCTCATCGGGTCTTTCCTGGTTTAATTGGCCGAATAATCTCTTCTTGATTCAAGCTGAGACGGAAGGAGGTCGCCTCAATCGCCGTGATGATTACCACGTATTCGACGCCTTCAAAGTTGATTTTCAAATTATCCCCAACTTTAAGTTTTTTTTCATGAAAGAGCAGCAGTGGTTGCCCTCCGAACATCATCATCCCCGAAGGCGTTACGCTGGATGCGATCTTCGCCAGGATCTCCCGATCCAAGCTGCCCGGCGGACGCCCGGAATTTGCACCGTCGGAATTCTTGGCGGCCTTGGACTCAGGACTGAACGGATTCACCAGGCTTTCGGGCAGTTGCGCCGCCGGATTCTTGCGCGGCGCCAGCAACCGGCCCGCCAGATCCAGCGTTCCCTGCCGTTTGGCGGAACTGGATAGCTCCCCGCCGAGCACCTGCAACGCCGCGGCGCCAGTGGCCAGCAAACAGACCAACGTGTGGTGCAATCTTCTCATGGCAGGCCGAGCAACTCGAGGCTAAGCGTTAAGTCGACCAACGATCCGGAGCCGGGCGCGCTGCGGTCCTCCCGGCGGACAACCGAGGCAGAGATCAAGCGGTAGAAATGCTGCCCGGATTCGAGCCGGCCGACAAAATCGAGAACCTGGCGGTAGTCCCCTTCCACCGTAATGGTGAATCCGATCCCTTGATAAAGACGGCCGGGGTCCTTCTTGGGATCAGCATTGGCCGGCTGCAGGCTGACCTCCTTCACACCGGTTTCCGATTCGACCTGGTAGAAATACTGCTGGTTGCGCGCGCGCTCAGTCGCCTGCATCAAGCGGGACTCCAGTCCCTTGGTCGCCGCCGTCAAGGTCGCGTATTGCTCGACGAGGTTGGTGCCATTGCGAACCTCCCCAAGGATTTCCTTGGTCTGCGCTTCCACCTGTTTGAGGTGGTCACCGAGTTCGCTCGCCCGACTGGTCCGCACAAGATAACCGACCAGCGCGCCCGCACTCAGCGCCCCGCAAACGACTCCGATGGGATATCGCTTCAGGAACTCACCCAGGTTTTTCAGGGTTAACGCCATGGCTACCTTTTGGTCGCCCTCTTGAATCCCATGAACAGGTCAAAGGTGACGCGCCCGGACGGCTGATCACGCGTCACATCCTGTTTTATATCCTTGGTTTCGAAAATGTCCCTGAGATAACCGTCCTGCTGCAGCAACTCGACGTACGCGGACGTGCGACCGGACGCCTCCACCGGCGAGCCGGCGGCGGTGCCGCGAAGGCTGACACCGGTCTCGCGGAGATCGACGGCATCGATCACCAGATCGGCGGGCAGCGTGCTGCCCAGATGGAGCAAGAACTGCGAGAGTGCCAGGCGCGGGCGAAGAAATGCGTCCAGTTCGCTGATCTTTTTCTCTTCTGCGGCAAACTTCCGGGACAATGCGACCGCCTCGGCCGCGCCCTTCTGGTTCGTGGCAAACTGCGACCGCCAGTCGGCCACCTGCCGGTCCAGGTTGCTGATGCGGTATTCCTGGTACCAGAACAACAAGGCAAAGCACAGCATCACCATGATGGCGGTGAAATTGACGAAGAAATATGTGCGCACCACCTTCGTGTCCGGCAACCGATCACGATCGCGGAAGTTCGGGTGCCAGGCGGCCACCAGCCAGGCCTGCGATAGTTCACTTTTTCGCCGCAGGAGCTGCATCGTAATAAATCATGAGGCCAAACACCGCCAGCCATCGCGCGTCCAGTCCGGACAGCTCGGCCGGGTTGGCAAACCTGATGCCATGCAATTTCAGCCAGTCCGCGAAATCCAGCTTGAGCGACTCCACGCCCAGCTCTTTCGCGATCGAACCCCCGAGCCAGGCGAGCTTCGGCGGCATTTGCGTGCACAACACCTGCCCGATCGATTGGCCCGTCTGCACTTCATAAAAGCCGATCAAAGATTGCAGCTCCTTCAAAACCTTCCTGGTCAGCACGCCGCCCATGTTCGTGAAATCGAAGGTATTCGAATAAAAGAGCTTCCGCGCCGATTCGTCGTCCTTCAGGTTCAGCTCCTTTTGGACGACCGAAATCATCGCCTCCAAACCGTGAGGAATGGAGCGGCTTTCATCGAGACCGCCCGCGCCGACCACGAACGACTGGGTGCTTTCCGTGTCCATCTCCAGCAACAGCGTGGGGGACTTCAACTGCGCGAACGCGTGATAGCTCACCAATGCGCCCACGGCCGCCAGGGTGCCGAGTTCCAGCCGTTCCGGATACACGCCCAACGCCAGCAGTCTTTGTTGGGCCGCCAGGAATTCGTCATTTATGCCACCGGTGAAAACCACGTCTTTCTGGGTCGTCACCTTGCCAGCGTCGTAGTCGCTGCCATCGGCGGTATTGAGCACTGCGATGATGCATTTGTCCTCTTCAAGGCGGAATTGCTGCAGGCAGATCTCCCGGAAATATTCCGGCTCTCTGATGCGCTTCAGATCGAGGGTCACCTTTCGCACCAAACGGTGGGGTGGATAGACTCCGCACCGCGCATGCATGTAGCCGCTGCCGCTCCTCTTGCCTTGCAGCTCCTTCGCCGCCCGTTGCACCGCCGCCTCATCCGCCACCGAGACCTCACGCATTTCTTCGATCACCATCGGGGCATCGGGCGACGAGGTGCGTGCCATCAGCGCCGCCTCTCCATTGATGTCGATGAAGAATCCGTTCGTTTTCTTCGAGAAAGAGAACATGCGGAGTACGAATCGAGGTAGAGCGACGGAAAGGCTGATTGTTTCTTGGGGCAAAACCGGCCGGCCGGCCCAAAACCCACGACCGGCCAACCCTTTACTACATGATCACAGAAGCATCGTAGTTTTTATAAGGAACCCTTCCTATGACAAGATCAAACCCGCGCTCCGCTGCCGCCGCCGGGGCTATTTACCTTTTCTTGATGGCGCCGGCAGCGCTGGGGACGTTTGGCGGCGGCAAAAATAAAAACCCGCCGCGAGTCGGCGGCGGGCAAAGGGGCGTCAAACACCAAGGCGGACCGGGGCGGTTACTTCTGCCAGGTACGCTTCTGATGGCGGTGTGACTTCAAGCGCTTTCGGCGCTTGTGTTTGTTCATCTTGAGCCGACGTTTCTTCTTCAGATTGCCCATAGGGTTAGGTTATATTCCGGACCGCACCGTGCGGGGCTTCTTTCCCTCTGTAAAGCAGAAATTAGGTGAGCGGCACGGCAACCGCCCGCCGACAGGCGGTAAACACGAGCTGACAGTCAATGCGAGAAGGCGCAACGCCCGTCAACACGGCAGCAATTCGCCGATAAAGGTCGAGTTGTCCGGCATGGCGCTCCATCGCCAGTCGTATCTCGCCCCCGTCCTCCACGCGATCAGACTTGAAATCGACCACCATGACCCGCGTCGGATTCCCTCCCGCGGCGTTGCGCTCAATCACGACGCGATCGAACACGCCGGTGATCCACATTCCGTCGAGCACGCCTTCGAACGGCCGTTCGCGCCACACCTCGGCCAGGCCTGACGGTCGCGCAAACACCCGGGCGAGCGCCGGATCATTCAGACACCCGAGTACCTCGGACAAGACGGCTTCGTCCGCGCCCGCCCCACGCCGCGCACTTGCCCACGCCGCGGCGTCGCCCGGGCTCCACCATTCCACCGCTGCCAATAACGCGTGCACGGCGGCGCCGAAATCCGCCGCCTGTCCGCCCGCGAGCGAGAACAACGCGGCGCCCGGAACCCGGCCTGCTCTCGTGTCGGATGGCCGCCGCGCTGATCGGCGTCCGCTGCGCCCGGGGCCGCCGGTCCCGATCGGTTCAATCGCGTCCCCGTCGCGCGGCGGCCGGAGGGCGGAACCTGTTTCGAGATGCCACCCGGATCCGCCGGTCGAAAACGAACCGGGCAGGGTCAGCCCGCCCACCGAAACAGTCGCCGTCTGTTCACCGAGGGTCGCCGTCAACCACCGGGGAAAGTTGTTCGACGTGGAGGTGCCGGGAGGTTTGATGATCAAATACATTGCGCGCCGGGCGCGCGTCATCGCCACGTAAAGCAGCGAAAGCTGTTCGTAGCAGGCCTCGGCCTCCGCCGTCCGCACGTGAGCCGACAGCACCTCATCCGCATCATAGAACTGCTTGGGCGGAAGATCGAGGACCCATTCCACGGATCGGTCGGCGGCCTTTTGCACAGCCAATCCGTCGCGCCGCTGGTCGAGTCTGCTCCCCTCCAGATCCGGGAGAATGACCAGATCGAAACCGAGGCCTTTGGCTTTGTGGACCGTCATCACCCGCACGACCGACGCCGATTCCGCCTCCCGCTCGGTGTAGCTTTCCATGAACCGGATGAATTCGCCGACCTCCCGGCTGCCAGTGGCATCGAACATCCGGGCCGCCGCCGCAAACTGCGCCCCGCGCTCACGGCTAAACGCATCCCCGGGCGCGAGGTGCGAATCCAGGCGCCGCAGCCAAGCCTCCACGGTGCGTTCAAAGCCATCCGCATGGAGCCCGCCAAGCAGGTGCAGGGTCAATTCATCCGGTCCCGCCAGACCCTCCGCCGCGAGCACGCCCCCCAGCGGCGTCATGCGCAGGTGCTCCCACGCCAGCCCGTCGCCCGGGTGCGCGGCCGCCTCAAACAGAGCGAGGAGAGCGGCCCCGAGTGGATTGTCCGTGCCCACATGCAGGTCCGCCTCGGCCAGCGCGGCCAATCCGCCTTCGCGCCGGAGGTAATCGGCGAGCCGCGCACCGACATCGTTGGTCCGGACCAGCACGGCGCAGGTCAGCCCGCGCTCGAGCGGCCGCACTTCGCGCAACACGTCCAGCGTGCGCGCGAACCGGCCGGCTTCGTCCTCGGCGTGCAACAGCGCGGTTTGCCCCCCGAGCTCCGGGTGGGCCGAGGTGTGATCGCGCCATTCGCGCGCCCAGGCGTCCGCCGCCGCCCCCGGGAACATCCGGCGCAGCACTTCGGCCGCGCCGAATACGCGGTTGACCGTCGCAATGATGGCCGGCCCGGAACGGAATGAACGGTCCAGCCGCTCCTCCTGGATCGCCGCGGATCCGCCGCGATTATAGTGCTCAAAGATCTCGCGGAACAGCCGTGGATCGCCTTCGCGCCACGTGAAGATCGCCTGCTTCACATCACCGACGTAGAAAAAGCTGCGGCGGCCGGTGGGGTCCTGCACCGCCTCATCGATCAAGTTCCGCAACACGCTCCACTGGCCGAAGCTCGTATCCTGGAATTCGTCCAGGAGCCAATGCTCGAAACAGGCATCGAGCCGGAAATCGATGAGCAACCGGTGGTCGACTGTTTCGTCGCCGGCCGGCTTCTGGCCGGCGGCAAACCGCGGCCCGCCGGCGGTCGGCAGCAACAACCGCTGCACATCCGCAAAGGTCAACCGGCCCGCTCGCCGCACGAGTTCGTGATAGAACGTCCCGTGGGCTTCCAGCACGGCATGAATCCCGCGGGTCATCTCCAGGCGGCGCTGGAGCTCGGCGCCCACCACCGCGCTCACCACCGCCACCAGAGCTGCGCAGGCGTCCGGCCGGAGCAACTGCTTGCGGCGCTCGACCACGAGCTCGGCCGGGCCGCGCTGCAATTCGCCCCATATCTTCAGGGCATTCTGGAGAATGTATCTCACGGGGCCCGGGAGCGTCCCGCCGGGGGCCCACTCACCGAGCGCCATAAAGAAATCCTCCCACCGCTGCCGCTGCCCGTCGGTCAGCGTTTCTCCGGCCAGCGCGGCCCGGAGCGACCGCGCGGCGCCGGCGTGTCCGGCGGCCGCGTCCAGCCAGGCGCAACCGTCAGGCCAGATGCGGCCCGGATTGCCCCAGCAATCCGGATCGGGCGCCGCGAGATGAATCTCCTGGTACTGGTCGAGGAACCGGTCGAGATGGTGGCCCAGCCGCTTTTCCTCCGCCCCGAAGGTCGCCCGCTTGAATGCCTCGATGAACGCCCGCTGCGCCTCGGTCAGGGCTCCCGCGCCGGCAAAGATGCGCCGCATCACCCGCGCCCGTTCGACGGCGACGGCGGGCTCGTCCAGAATCTCGAAATCGCCGGCCAGGCCGAGCTCCAGGGGAAAATTGCGCACGAGGCGGGCGAAGAAACTGTCGATGGTTCCCAGATTGAGCCGGTGCATCGTGTCGGTGACCGCGCGCAGCATTTCGAGAAACCCGGCGCAACCGAGATCGGTTCTGTCGATTGCGCGGGCCAGTCCGGCCGCCCGCTCCGGGTCTCGCGCGGCCCACGCCAGCTTGTTGAGGATCTCGTCGAAGAATTCGCCGGCGGCTTTGCGGGTGAACGTCAGCGCCACGATGCGTTCCGGGGGCACTCCGTGCGCCAGGAGCCGGATGAACCGGTTGGTCAGCGCGTAGGTCTTGCCCGACCCCGCCGACGCCAGAATCATCACGTTCCCGATGGGTGTCACGGCCGGCCCTCCCCAAGATGGGCAAACTCCCGCGCGACACTTTCCGCGGTTCCGTGGTGGAACAGCGCGGCAAACTCGTCGTGGTCCACGTGCTCCGCGGGCGGCCAGAAGCGTTCCGCCCGGATCGCCTCCGCCACGGCTCCGGCGCAGCGCAACGCGGCGGCCTGCCACGCGGCCGAATAGTCGCTCCACACCGTCACGCCCGTTTCGCCGATGGCTTTGGGCAGATGAAAGTAACCGCAGGCCACCCCGGCCGCCGGCCGCTCGGGGGCGTCCTCCTGTTCCAGCGCCCACAGGTAAAGCGGGAGCTGCAGATCGATCCAGAGGTATTCGGCGCCGTCGATTGCGAAACGCGCCAGGTCTGGCGCCCGTTCATCACCC
The DNA here is from genome assembly GCA_035648795.1 of Opitutaceae bacterium. GTDB lineage: Bacteria > Verrucomicrobiota > Verrucomicrobiia > Opitutales > Opitutaceae > Fen-1467. The sequence goes on along the minus strand of DASRKV010000353.1, from coordinate 12,295 downwards.
CGCGTGCGGCCGGCCCGCCGGCAATGCGCTTCGCGCGGCGTCACCGCCGTGTCGGAGGTCTTGTAGTCGAGCACGCGCCAGGCTCCGGAACCCTCATGGCGGTCGATCCGATCGATCTTGCCGCGCACGACCAGCCCGCCGAGCGTCCGGGCCGGAGCATCCGGGAACCGCCACTCGGCCCGCTCGATCACCCACCCTTCGGCCCGTTCGCGCGCCTGGATTTCGGCGGCCTTGGTCAGCCGCTGCCGGGCCGACTCGAGCTGCACGACCAGCGGCAGGGCGAGTTGATTTCCAAAACGGATGCGCACGATCCGTTCGAGTTCCGTCAGCAGGAATTCGCGCAGCGTCCGCGCCTCGGTGCAGTCGCGCAACGCCGGCTCGCGGCCCATCGCTTCGAGCGCCCCGTGGCATACATCGCCGAAATCGAGCGCATCCATCTCGGTCTTCGCCGCGTCGACCGCCCTCATGCCCAGCACGCGCGCCAGATAAAAGCGGAAGGGACAACTGAGATAATCGCGGAAGGCCGTGACGGAAAGCTGGTGCGGCGCCCCCTTCGCTCGCGGTCGCAGCAGCCAGGCCCGCTGCCAGGCCAGGGTGGCCCGGGTCGCCTCGGCAGGCCGGAAGAGGTACGCCACCCGTTGCGGCAATTCCGCGTCGGGACAGCGCAGGAGCAGGCGCGAAGGGCGCAGTGGGTCGCCGGCGGCAGAGGTCTTGCCGAGAAGCAGGTCGAGCCGGCCGCCCCGCGCGCGGCAGGCGGCCAGCGCCTGCAGGAGATAGGCATCGCGGGCGAACCGGGCGGCGTTGGTTTTCAGGCCGAGCTTCTCGCGCAACGACTCCGGCAGAAACGGGTCACCGACGATGGATTCCGGCACCCGCCCGTCGTTCAAGCCGGCGACCACCAGGTGCGGCGCGTCCTCCCAGAGCAACTCCAGCCATCCCTGGAGCTCGACGGCGCCGGCGGGCTTGTCGTCGAAGCGGCGCCCCTCGCCAAACAGCGGCAACACCAGTTCCCACCAATCGTTTGCCGCCAGCTCGCCGGCCAGGGGCCTGGAGGCGGCCGCCTGGCGCAGCAGGTCCCCCCACGCCTCCGCCATGGCGGCCAGCCGCGCGTCCGCCGCCCGCGCGACGTCGAACCAGCGATGGCCGAAAATCGAACCCAACGCCCGCACCACATTGTCAGGAAACGAGCCCTGCGTGAGCGCCGCCTCGAGCCCGGCCAGTTTCCCGACCGCCGACGGCAGTTCGGGATATTCCGGTTCGAGGGCGGACAGATGAGCCTGGGCCGCGCGGAGCGTCGGGGGAAGATGGCGGCAGCGGAGTTCATCGAGTCCGGCGAGCAGCCGCGCCGCCGAACGTCCGGATCCGGCCTCAGCGGCCAGGAAAGCCAGCACGTCAGGGCAACGCGCCAGCGACGCCGCGGCTTCGAACGTGCGCTCGCGCGCCACGGTGGCCAACGCCTCCAGCAACGCGAACAGCGCCTCCTGACGGAATGGCCGGCCCTCAGGCGCGAAGGTCGCAAATCCTGCGCGGGCCAGCCCATTCTCCAAAAACGGCAGCACGTCGGAGTCGGCGACGCCGACCGCCAGAACTCCCTCGGGAGCGCCGTAACGCCGCGCACAGTCGACCACCCGGCCGGCCTGCGCCAGCGGATCCGCGCAGAGATGCACGTGTTGTTCGAAGCCGGCCAGCTCCAATTCGCGTGTCGTCCATGCCTCGGTGCGCGGGCACCCCCAGGCGTCGAACAGGGCCTCACCGCCGGGCGGACCATACGCGACCAGGTCCACGGGAACGGCACGGGCGTACGTCGCCAGTGCCCTCACGGCCAAAGGCAGCGGATCCGGCGTGGCGAGCATCACGATGCAGCGAATCCCGGCTGGCAGTTGCGGCTCAACCACCGACGCCAACGCCAGATCCTGGACGTCGGTCCGGCCCGACGCCGCCAGCTTTTCCGTATATCTGCGCTCCAGTTCGGCGATCTGCTGCCAGCGCAGCGGTTCCTCAAAACTATCGCCGGCACGCTGTCCGACGTCGGCCAGACGCAGTCCGGCCTCGCCAAGTGCGGCTTTGAGTCGGGCGAATTTTCCCGCCAATCGCACCGCCCAGGCAAACGTCCGGGAAGGCGGATCGATCGGGAAGACCTCCCGGAATTCGCTTAGATCGACTTCGAGCAGAACCCTCGTCCACGCGACCAATGATTCGAGCGGAGAAGCCGCTCCCGCCGCCGGTCGGCTCCGGGTCACCAGATTCTCCGGCAGGACCACCTGCGGCGAAAACACCGCCTGGCCCCGCGCCGCCGCCCAGCTGGCCAGCCCCTCGCGCAGTCGCCGACCCGACTGGCGCGTCGGGACCACGACCAGCGTTGTCGACAAATCCAGCGGTCCCCCACCCGGCCAGTCCCGCGCCAGAAACTCCACGGCCTGCGGCAGCAGCGGCCGATCCCAAGGCAGCAATTGAATGCGGAGAGACATGCGCCAGGGCAGACTGGGCCCTTCACCGCGCGGCTTCAACCCTGCAACAACCGGCAGCGGACGGATGCCGGCGCCCGCCGCCGGGGGCGGTGGATGCACACCCTGTTCCCCGGTTTCGATCCGACTGAGCCGTATCTAGGCAAATTGTAGGAGCGAGCTTGCTCGCGATTCCGTGGTGAGAATCGCCTGTAAACAGGCTCCTACATCGATCACCTGATGGCGTTCTTGTCTCCGAGCGAGGGCGAGGTTCATTACATAGATCCGACTAATCGCGCACCAAAACAGAAACCCCCGCGGCCCGGAGGCGGCGGGGGCGGTAACGCAAGAGCACTCGCCTTATTTGGCGAATACGAGTTTCGCGGTGTGCGATTTCACGCGGGCCGCGGCATTCGCATGAAGGACGCCGCTGCGCACGGCTTTGTCACTCGCGGCGACATAGGCGATGGCGGCGCTCTTGGCGGCCGCCGCATCGGCGGACTTCGTGGCGGCCTTCAGTTGTCTGGCCAGCGTCTTGAGGCGGGTCTTCACCGCCTTGTTGCGCAACATGCGCCTGGTGGATTTGCGGGCGTTCTTGATGGCGGATTTTGTGTTGGCCATGACGAGTTGAAAATGGGTAAGGGGGTACAGACTCAGACGCCCCAAGGCGAGTCAAGGTCGAATTCCCTCCGCTGCCGTGGTCGGCAGGCAATGGTCTTGGGGCCATAAGCCGGATTCTGTGCCCGGCTTGCGCCGGGCTGACCGTCATTTCTCTCGGATCCCTTGCGGGACCCGCCCTCCACCGCCCGCAGAACGAGCGAAGGAAGGTGCGACATACCCGGGACTCCAGGACGGGCCGTCCAGTCCCCTATTTTGTCTTGCACCGGATTGGGTTTTCCTTGCCGCCGGCATTGCTGCCGGCGCGGTGGGCTCTTACCCCACCTTTTCACCCTTGCCGCCTCGGCAATTTCAAATCGGAAACCTGAAACTGCAAAGGGGCGGTATATTTTCTGTGGCACTATCCGTCGCGGCAGCTTGACCCGCCGCGCCCCGGCTTGAGCGGAAGCGTCTCCGGCCGGCGGCCTTGCGGCCAACCGGGCCGGCGCGTCAACGTTTCTTGCCGGGAATCCTGCCCGAGGGTGTCCGGACTTTCCTCTCCGAACCGCCTGCATCGCCCGGGTTGCCCCGGAACGTCAGGCGCACTGGGCGCGGGGTTACCCACGCCGTCGGGATGTTTCCAAAGAACGGAGCGACGATCTGGCCCCAAGACCAGGAAGCTGAGATTGAAGAAGAAAAAAAAAGACGCAAGCTGCCCTTTTCGGGGGCCGCGCATTGCCTGGGTCCAAACACAGGGCCGGCCCTGTGCTCCTTCCATTTTGGATCTTCAATCACACAGGCCGCAGGAGCGGCCTACGCGCCTACGCCTCCCAGTACACGATGCGGCCGCATTGGTCGCAGGTCACGAGCTTGTCGGCCTTGCGCGTCTCGCTGTCGATGTTGAATGAAATCCTCAGGTGGCATCCGTCGCATTTGGCTTCGCGGACGGCAACAACCACGGGCAGGCCGGGCTTGGAGGCGAGCCGGTCGTAGAGGTACAACGCCGGTTCCTCGAGTCCCTGCCGCGCGGCGGCGACCGAGGTCTGCAGAGTCTGGAGCTCGGATTGCAGCCCGGTTTCGCGCTCGCGCAAGTTCTGGATGCGCGCTTCGTGCCCGCTGACGTTGTGCTTCAGCGCTTCCCCGGCGGCGGCGCACTTCCTCCTGGCCTCGTCGATCGCATACATCACTTCGAGCTCCTGCTCTTCCAGTGCGCCGATGGCGGATTGCGCGTGCTCGATCTCAACGCCCAGCGCCTGATACTCGTCGTTTTTCCGCACCTGGAGCTGCTGGCTCCGGTACCGGCCCATCTGATCGGTCGCGACACCGATCTCGTTCTCCAGCGCCTTTTTTTTCAGCTCCAGCTGCTGCAGTTCGCCACGCGCGGCCTCCAGCGCGGTCTGTTCTCCGGCGATCTTCTGTTCGACCGCGACGATCTCGCGCGGGATTGCCCGCAACTGGCTCTCCAGCGCCAGCCGCTGCTGGTCGCGATCCTGCAGAATGAGAAGCTTCTCGATCGTGGGTGTCGGCATCGGTGCCTGACTGTGCCGTCGCGTCGAGTCCGGTCAAACGAAAGATGCCCGGCCCGGTTCCCCGCGGGCGCTGGAAACTGCCGGATCGCCGGCGGTGAACCGCCAGCCCGACCAACTCCTAAATGTAATACATCTCGCTGGGACCCCGCGGCACCAGCAGGTCAAGCGTGTAGCTCTTGTACTTGGCTTCCAGCGCGGCCCGGACCTCGCGCCAGACCTGCTGGACACGTTTTCCGGACTGGCCGTCGGCATTCCGGCCGAGTTCCAGGTGATCGCCCTCGATCAGCTTCACGATGTCGTAGAGGGTGATCTTGTCCGGAGGCCGGGCCAAGGTGTATCCGCCCTGCTTTCCCCGCCGGCTCGTGATCAGTCCGCCGTTGCGAAGCTCGCTTAAAATCTGCACCAGGTAATTCGCCGGAACCGCCTCGATCTCGGCCAGTTCCTCGATATGGGCGAGGCGTTCTTCGCCGTGGTGGCGCGCGAGTTGCGCAAGCACCCGGCAGGCATAATCGACCTTTACGGAAAGTTTCACGGCGCCAGCTACTTACATGATTATCTTTAGCTGGCAACTCAAAATTAGAGTCTAGACCGAAAGAGGAAAGAAAAACGTTGTCGGCAGACGCGTTTTCCAAGACAATTTTGTCGTCATTTCAGACGACAATATTCCCCCCGCATGCCCGACCAAGAAGACCCGGAAAATCTGAGTAGAATCCAAGCTGGAGCCGCCGAGTACGACGCTTCAAAAATCCAGAAGCTCGAGGGTCTCGAGGGTGTGCGGAAGCGCCCGGACATGTACATCGGCGACACGATGGAGCGGGGTCTGCACCATTGCGTCTTCGAGGTCGTCGACAACTCCATCGACGAGGCGCTGGCCGGCTTCGCCTCGCAGATCACGGTGACCATTCACCTCGACGGCTCCTGCTCGACCGAGGACAACGGGCGCGGCATCCCCGTCGACCTGCACCCGGTCTACAAGATCCCGGCGCTCGAGCTCGTGCTGACCAATCTTCATGCCGGCGGGAAGTTCGGCAAGGGCGCCTACCAAGTATCCGGCGGCCTGCATGGTGTCGGCGCCAAATGCGTCAATGCCGTTTCCGAATGGTTCGAGGCCGAGGTGCGCCGGAACGGCAAGGTCTACCACATGCGTTTTGCCCAGGGCAAGACCGTGCAGAAGATGACGGTGCTGGGGGAGACGAAGAAGACCGGTACGAAGATCACGTTCAAGCCCGACCCGGAGATCTTTCTCATCACGCGGGAGTTCAAATACGAGATCCTCGCCAACCGCCTCCGCGAGCTGGCCTTCCTCAACCCCGGCGTCTCGATCAACCTGAGTGACGAGCGGGCCCAGAAGAACGAGCGGTTCCTGTTCAAGGACGGCATCACCGAGTTCGTCCGGTTTCTCAACCGCAACAAGATCGTCCTCCACGACAAACCCATCACGTTCACCGACACCGTGCCGAATGAGGATCCGACCAAGGCCGGCACCATGGTCGACGTGGCGATCCAGTATAACGACTCGTACAACGACCAGATCTTCGCCTACGCCAACTCGATCTTCAATCTGGAGGGCGGCACGCACCTGTCCGGCTTCCGCACGGCGCTGACCCGGGTCATCAACAACTTCGCCAAGGCCAACAATCTGATCAAGGAGAAGGATCCCGGGATCACCGGCGATGATGTGCGCGAAGGCCTGGTGGCCGTGGTCTCCGTGAAGTTGTCGGAGCCCCGCTTCGAAGGTCAGACCAAGACGAAGCTCTCGAACTCCGAGGTTGACGGCATCGTCCAGAAGATTGTCGGCGAGAAGCTGAAGTTCTTCTTCGAGAAGGAAACGGCGATCGCCCGGCGCGTCATCGACAAATGCCTCAACGCCGCGCGCGCCCGCGAAGCGGCGCGGAAGGCGCGCGAGACGATCCGCAAGGGTGCGCTCTCGGGCGGCGGGCTGCCCGGCAAGCTGGCCGATTGCTCCGAGCGCGACGCCAGCCTCACCGAGCTCTACATCGTCGAGGGCGACTCCGCCGGCGGCTCGGCCAAGCAGGGCCGCGACCGTCGTTACCAGGCCATCCTGCCGCTCCGGGGCAAGCTGATCAACAGCGAGAAGGCCCAGCTCGACAAGGTCCTCAACAACGAGGAAATCCGCACCCTTATCACCGCGATCGGCACCGGCATCGGCGCCGGCGAGGATGAGTCCGCCTTCGACGGCGACAAGGCCCGGTACCACAAGGTCATCATCATGACCGACGCCGACGTCGACGGCTCCCACATCCGCACGCTGCTCCTCACGTTCCTGTACCGGCAGATGCGCGGCCTCCTCGAACGCGGCTACGTCTACATCGCCCAGCCGCCGCTCTACAAGATCAAGCGGAAGAAGCGCGAGCAGTACATCGACAACGACGAACAGCTCAACCGCATCCTCCTCGAATTGGGTTCCGAGGACGTCACGCTGACGCGGCTCCGCGACCAGTCGAACTTTGCCCCGACGCAGATCGACAAGATCGTCGAGACCCTGGCGGCCCTGGAGAAACTGGGCGCCGGCATCACCCGGTACGGCGCTTCCCTGGCCGAGTATCTTGACCTGCACCTGCCGCAGACGCACGAACTGCCGCGCTACATCGCGCGCATCCGCGAAGGCAACAAAGAGTCGCACGAATTCCTGCGGAATGACGAGGCGCGCGCGGAGTTCAACGAGCGCATGGGGCTCGACGCCGATGTCTCCGATCAGCCCGATGGCACCGGCGCGGCGAAATCCGGCGAGAACAACAGCACCAGCCCGATGCCGTCGCGCCGCATCACGATCCACGAGATCTTCGAATCGACCGAGATGACCAAGCTGCTCCGCTCCATGGCGGCGGGCGGGCTCGATATCTCGCGCTTTTTGCCCGCCGAGGAGCCGCGCTATGGCCTGACCGAGAATTCCGGCCAGAAGAACGAGACGCGGACCGAGCTGCACGCGCCGTTCGACATCCTGCACCACATCCGCAATCTCGGCCGCCGCGGACTTTCCATCCAGCGCTACAAGGGCCTGGGCGAGATGAACCCCAAACAGTTGTTCGAGACCACGATGGACCCGCAGAAACGCCGGCTCCTCCGGGTTTCGATCGACGACGCCGCGAAGGCCGACCACCTCTTCACGCTCCTCATGGGCGATGAAGTTCCGCCCCGGCGGCAGTTCATCGAGGACAACGCGCTCAACGTGCAATACCTGGATGTGTAACCTTGAGTAGCGAGTAGTGAGTAGTGAGTAGCGGGCAGTGAGCATGAGATAAGGGCCCGTTCTTCTCACCTCTCGCTCCTCGCTACCCACTACCCGCTACTTCTCCGCAATGTACACCGCGAACGAAAAACTCTCGACGGCGAATATCACCGACATCATGCAGACGGCCTACATCGATTATTCGATGTCGGTGATCGTCTCGCGGGCCCTGCCCGATGCCCGGGATGGCCTCAAGCCGGTCCAGCGGCGCATCCTCTATGCGATGCTCCGCCTCGGGCTGCTGCACAACCGGCCCTACAACAAGTGCGCCAAGGTCGTCGGCGAAGTGCTCGGGAATTACCATCCGCACGGCGACGCCTCCGTCTACGATACACTGGTGCGGCTCGCCCAGTCCTGGGTCCTCCGCTACCCGCTCATCAATCCCCAGGGCAATTTCGGGTCCGTCGACGGCGACCCGCCGGCTGCCTACCGTTACACCGAGTGCCGGCTCGCCGAGTCGGCCGAGGAGCTGCTCCGGGACCTCGACGAGGACACCGTCGATTTCGCCCCGAACTACAACGAAGAGACGACCGAGCCAACCGTCCTGCCCGCCGCGCTGCCCGGGCTCTTGATGAACGGCTCGACCGGCATCGCGGTCGGCATGGCGACCAACATCCCGCCGCACAACCTTGACGAACTGATCACCGCGATCTGCGCCGTCATCGACCACCCGCACATCTCCGTCGACGAGGTTATCGACCTGATCCCGGGGCCCGATTTCCCCACCGGCGGCGTCATCGCCGGCCGCGAAGGCATCATTTCTTATCTCAAGACCGGCAAGGGCATCGTCCGCGTGCGCGGGAAGGCCCACACCGAAGAGCTCAAGGGCGGCGGCGAGCAGATCGTCATCACCGAGATCCCCTATAACGTCAACCGCTCCACCCTCGTCACGCGCATCGCCGATCTGGTGTCCGACAAATTGCTCGATGGCATCCGCGACCTGCGCGACGAATCCGACGAGAACACCCGCATTGTCATCGAGCTGAAGCGCGGCGAGCAGGCCAAGGTCGTCATCAATCAGCTCTTCCAGAAAACCGCCCTCGAATCCTCCTTTGGCGTCATCCTGCTGGCCCTCGACAAGAAGCGGCCGAAGCAGATGAACATCAAGGAGCTCATCGAGTGCTACATCGAGCACCGCCGGGAGGTCATCACGCGCCGCACCCAGTTCCGCCTCCGGCAGGCCGAGGATCGCGCGCACATCCTCGAGGGTTACAAGATCGCGCTGGATAACCTGGACGACTTCGTCCGCATCATCCGCGCCGCCAAAGACCGCGAGGAGGCCAAGGTCGCGTTGATGGCGCGTTATCCGCTCTCGGACCGCCAGGCCAACGCCATTCTCGAACTGCGTCTGTACCAGCTCACGGGCCTCGAGCGCGACAAAATCGAGGCGGAGTATCTCGATCTCATCAAGTTGATCGAAGAACTGCGCAGCATCCTCGAGTCCGAGGCCAAGCTGCTGGGCGTCATCAAGGAGGAACTGCTGGCCCTGAAGGAAAAGTACTCCCAACCCCGCCGCACCGAGATCATCGGCGCCCTGGGCGAATTCCGCATGGAGGACGTGATTCCCAACGAGGGCTGCGTCATGACCGTCTCCCACCTGGGCTTCATCAAGCGCACGCCCGTCGCCGACTACCGTTCGCAGCGCCGCGGCGGCAAAGGCGTCATCGGCACGGAAACCTACGAGGAGGACTTCGTCGCGGATCTCTTCACGGCCTCGACCCACGACTTCATCCTCTTCCTGACCACGACCGGGCAGTGTCACGTGAAGAAAGTCTACGACGTGCCCGAGGGCACCCGCGCTTCGAAAGGCAAGTCCGTGTCGAGCTTCCTCCGCCTCGCGGACGGCGAGAAGATTGCCGCCATGATCTGCGTGAAAGAATTTACGGATCCGCGCTACGTCGTCATGGCGACGCGCCTCGGGGTCGTGAAGAAGACTCCGCTCTCGGAATACGAAAGCGCCGCCCGCGAGGGTGGCATTCACGGCATCCGGCTGAATGAAGGCGATGCGTTGATCGGCTGCGTTCTCACGACCGGGACCGACGAGATCATCCTCGTTTCCCACCTCGGACAGGCCGTCCGTTTCGGCGAAGGGCCGATCGGCGGTCCGGCGGCGGAACCGGCTGACACTCCGGACGCCCCCGCCGCGGAAACGGAGGCTGAACCGGGGGAACGCCGGGAGGGATTGCGCTCGATGGGCCGCGCGGCCGCCGGGGTCACCGGCATGCGCTTCAAGAAGACCGGCGATTATCTTCAGGCCATCGAGGTCTGCGACCCGGCCGCGCGCCTGCTCATCGCCCGCGAAGACGGGATCGGCAAACGCACCCCCTTCGAGGATTACCGGCTGATCCGCCGCGGCGGCACGGGCGTCATCGCGATCGACCTGCCCGAAGACGGGTCGGTGAGCGTCGCGGGTGCGCTGAGCGTGCACGACAACGACGAAGTCATGCTCCTCACCGCCAAAGGTCAGAGCGTGCGCACCCGCGTCAACGAAATCCGCGAGACCGGTCGCGGCGCGAGGGGCGTCAAGCTCGTCGAGCTGGCCGAAGGCGACAAGCTGCTCTCCATCGCCCGGGTCGTCGAAATCGACTCTGACGAGCCGGACGCGGCCCCTCCGCCCGCGCCGGCGGCGACCTGAGAGGCCATGCCACCGGGCCAGGTGTCGCGGGGGTCGCCGACCCGGCCACCGGTCTGACGTCCGGCTCGGGCTAAACGCCCTGGGGTCCGGCCCCGCCCGCCGGGGCGGCTCAATCGGCCGGGGCGGCGGTCCGGAAACGCAGCACCAGCCTGAATCCCACCTGGTTGGACGGCGAACCGTCGCTGCTGATCTGGGTCCGCCAGGTCACCCGGCAATTCGCCGCCTTGGACTGCCAGGTAGAAGGGTTTCTCGATGGCGACGCGTTCCGGCGGCAGTTCGTTGGTCCGGCGCCCGAGCTCTTCCCGCGGCGCGCCGTGCACGAACGTCCCGGGATCGATCCGCAGCAACCGCATGCTCAAGGAACCGCTCAACGGGAGATCGATCGCCGCCGGGAGCTGCGCCGGGTTGGGCACGGCATCCTCCGGCAGGGCATAACTGAACATCGTGCGGGCGCGCCACTGGCCCGGCGTGAGGCTTTTCTCGCCAACCAGGCGCTCGGCCAGGGTCTTTTCGCCGGCGTCCTTTTCCCCGGCGAGCGCTTCGCGCAGCCACTTGCCTTCCGCCGGCCCCACCACGCCGGCGGCCATCAGCGGCTTCACCTTTTCCAAAAACGGATCCTTGGGCCGCGGATAGAGTTCCGTCTGCTTCCTCCACTCCTCCGGCGTCAGCGTCTTCTGCTCCATCAATCTGAGCGCCAGCGCGTTTTCCTCCTCGCCCTTGCCGCCGGCGAGCGCCGCCTGCAGCCAGCCGAATTCCTTCTCGCGAATGATCCCGGCGGCGAGCAAGGGCCGCAGTTTCGCCACGGTCTCGTCGCCCGGCGGCATCTTCATGAGCGTCTGATCGCGAATGGCTCTGCGGAAGAACGGTGGATCACCGGTCAGCAGATCAAAAATCGTGGCGCCGATGCTGTCCAGGTCGTCCGCCGGCACGGCCTTTTCGCCCATCGTCTGCTGCGGACTCATGTACGGCGGCGTGCCGGCGGCGTTCTTGGTCACCCGGTTCACCGTGTCGGCCACCGTGCGTCCGATCCCGAAGTCGCCCACCTTCAGCTCGCCGCGCTCATTGAGCATCAGGTTCGCCGGCTTGATATCGCGGTGGACGACTTTTTGCCGGTGCGCGTAATCCATGGCGTCGCACAACTGCCAGACCCATTGCCTGATGTCCTCCACCTCGAAGAATCCCGCCGGATTCGGGGCCGGGACGCCGAGCTTCTTCGCCTCCGACTCCGAGGCCTTTTTCAATCGGTGGAGATTGACGCCGTTGACGTACTCCATCGAAATCGCCGAGGTGCGGCCGTTGGTCTCAAAGCTGAAGGTCTTGATGATGTTCGGATGAGAGAGATCCCGGTTGATGATCACCTCACCCTTGAGTTCCTTCAGCGCGTCAGCCTCACTCGTCATTTCCTCGCGCAGGAATTTAAGGGCGACCTTGGAATTCAGCTCCCGGTCGAGCGCCAGCCAGACCACCCCCATGCCGCCCTTGCCCAGTTCGTTCTGCAGTTCGTAGCGACTGAACACGACCTCCTTCTTCGGCGTGCGCACCGTCGGGGCGTCGCCGTCGTCCCGCGAGGCACGTTGCGTGGGAAAATTCTCGTCCATGGGGCTGGGGCGCCGATCGCGAATCGCGCGAAAACGGCAGCCGGAACGTCGCCCCCCCAAAACCCGGCGCAAGCCGCAAATGCTTCGCGAATAAGACGCCCGCCGCCGGGGGTCTATTTTACATTACGTTGACAACCCGGTTCACGCCATGCTCCTGCATCGGCCCCCGCCCGATGAATGCCTGGATCGAGGCCCCCGCCACCGTCGTCGTGCGCGCCAACCCGGTGTGCTGGCTGCTCATG
>DASRKV010000352.1:0-5914 GCA_035648795.1 Opitutaceae bacterium | reverse complement strand
GAGAAGAACGGCGCCACGCCCGATGAACTCGAACGCGCCAAGCAGCCGGTCCTCACCGCACTGAAGGAGTCGGCCCGCACGAATCCGTACTGGCTCAACGCCGTGATCATCTCCTGCCAGGAGTTCCCCCAGCGCCTTGACTGGTGCCGCTCGCGTTACAGCGATTTCCAGGGGATCACCAAGGCCGAGATCGATGCGCTCGCCGCGCAGTATCTCGACCCCGCCCGCACCTTTCGCGTGACGGTACTGCCGGCGGCAAAGAACTGATCGGGCGAGGTGGCATGGGCGTCCCGCCCATGTCCGGGTTTTCCCGACCTGCGGGCGAGACCGCCCGGGCAACGTGGCAGGGGCCTCTTGCCCGTGTGCGGGATTCATCCGAACCAACGGACAGCCGGTCCGTGCAGCGTGGCATGGGCATCTTGCCCATGTCTAGGGATTGTCCCAATCCACGGGCAGGCTGCCCGTGCCACTTTCGAGCGGCCGCCTTCCGGCGGGGCTTTTTGTTGGGAGACCATGACCGCGCTGGCGCGAGCTGCAGCAGGAGCCGCTGAGTCTTTCTCCGACCCCGCCATCCACGCGATCGGCAAAGAATAGCAGGGAGATTTGCCTGACTCTACGTTCGTAGCCGCTGGCTTCTTATCCCTTGCCGCAAAATCTTCTCTCTGCTGGCATCGCGGGCGCGTGACGCCTGCCGCTTTCATTGTCAAATGGTCTGCTGCTGATCTTTCCGAGCGAGCCTCCTACCAGCAGCACTTTCTCGACCTCTGCGAACTGGTGGGCCACCCCAAGCCCGCTGAATTAGACGCTACGGGAGAAATCTTCACCTTCGAAAAGGGTGCCGCCAAGCAGGGCGGCGGCGACGGTTGGGCCGATGTATGGAAGCGCGGCTTCTTCGCTTTCGAATACAAGGGTGCTCGCGCCAACCTTGGCCAGGCCTACGAGCAACTCCTGCAGTACCGCGAGGCGCTCGACAATCCTCCGTTGCTCGTCACGTGCGACACCCGCGACCTCGAAATCCATACCAATTTCACTGGCGCTCCGCCGAAAGTGCATCGGGTTGCGCTGGGCGAGATCAGCTCGGTCCGCGGGAGCGAGGTGTTGCGGTGCCTTTTCTTTGAGCCGGACAAGCTCCGACCGGGCGCAACCAACCGCGCCATCACTGAAGAAGCCGCCTCCCGTCTCGGCCACATCGCCGAGAGCCTGCGGCAGCGTAGTCTCGACCCCCGTACGGTGGCCCAGTTTCTCGACCGAATGGTCTTTTGCCTTTTCGCCGAGGACATCGGACTACTGCCGGCCAGGCTTTTCTCCCAGATGGTCATCCGGCACCGCTATAAGCCGACGGTCCTGAAGCAGATGATGGATTCGCTATTTCAGTGTATGGCCCATGGCGGTCTGTTCGGCATCGATGAAATCCGCCACTTCAACGGCGACCTGTTCACCAACGCGCCGGCGCTGGAACTCACGCCTGACGAAATCGACGCCATCTACGAAGCCGCGCAGCTCGAATGGAGCGCCGTGGACGCATCCATTTTCGGGACCCTTTTCGAGCGCGGGCTCGACCCCGCCAAGCGCGCCCAACTCGGCGCCCACTATACGAGCCGCGAGGACATCGAAACCCTCGTGGAACCGGTCGTGCTCGCTCCGCTGCGCCGTGAGTGGGTCGAAGTGCGTGCGATTATCCTGAACCTCCTCGCCACTGGCAGGAAGCACCCCACCAAGGTCGACACGGCCGATCTCCTTGCCAAAGGCGACACGCTGGTCCGGAAGGGAGAACTCCTCGTCAGGCAGAGTGAGCAACAGCGCGCCGCAGGCGAAAAGCTCATTGCGGAGGGTCGGCAATTGATCGCAATGGCGCAACGCCGTGCCGGCTGCGTGGAAGAACCGGCCACTCCCTACCTCGGCGCGCTTGCTCCTGCCCAGCGCAGCAAGGCCATCGCCGAAGCCGACATGCTCAAGACTCGCTTCCTCGACCGTCTGGCGCGCGTCACGGTGCTCGATCCGGCCTGCGGTTCTGGCAATTTCCTTTTTGTCACGCTGCAGAAGCTCAAGGTCCTCGAAAAGGAGGTCATCACCTACGGATCTTCTGCCGGGCTGAAGGTCAGTTACATCCCGCGCGTGGTGCCGTGGCAGCTTTGCGGCCTCGAACTCAGCCCGTATGCCCATGATCTCGCGCAGATGGTGGTGTGGATCGGTTATCTCCAATGGAGCCGCGACAACGGCTTCGCCATTACCGACAGCCCCCTGCTGCGCAAACTGAGCGGATTCCAATGCCGCGACTCCATCCTCGATCTCACCGACCCGGCGAACCCCCGGGAGGCCATCTGGCCCGCCGCCGAGTTCGTCGTCGGCAACCCGCCATTCCTCGGCGGCAAGATGCTGCGCCGTGAACTTGGCGATGGGTATGTCGATGCCCTATTCAAAGCTTGGGCCGGCCGCGTCCCGCCCGAATCCGACCTTTGCTGTTATTGGTTCGACAAAGCCCGCGCCCAGATCTTCGCCGGCCACACCCGCCGCGCCGGCCTTCTTGCCACGCAGGGGATCCGCGGCGGGGCAAATCGCGAGGTGCTCAAACGCATCAAGGAATCGGGCGGCATCTTTTTCGCGATCAGCGACCGAGAGTGGATTCTCGATGGCGCTGCCGTCCACATCTCAATGGTTGGTTTCGACGACGGTTCCGAGAAGGAGCGAACCCTCGACGGCTGTCCAGTTCCCGCCATCCACGCCAACCTCTCGGCTTCCACCGCGGACACGACTCAAGCTGTGGCTCTCCCGGAAAACCGCGGTCTGTCGTTCATGGGCGACACTAAGGTCGGTCCGTTCGACATTCCCGAGAACCTTGCCCGCGAGATGCTCGCCGCGCGCAATCCGCACGGAAAGCCGAACAGCGATGTCGTCCGTCCGTGGGTGAACGGGCTTGACCTCACCCGGATGCCGCAGTGCATGTGGATCATCGATTTTCCGCCGGGCATGGACGAACGCGAAGCCATGTTGTACGAGCAACCGTATGAATATCTCCGCCGCCACGTGCAACCGATACGGGCCGACAACAAGCGCGCCGTCTATCGCGAACGCTGGTGGATTCACGGTGAAGCAAGGGCCGAGATGCGCGCCGTCCTGGCTAAGCGCGACCGCTTCATCGCCACGACCACGGTTTCGAAACACCGCGTCTTCGTCTGGCTGCCACCGGAAACCCTGCCGGACCATGCGCTCATCGTCTTCGCTCGCGACGATGACTGGTTCTTCGGCGTGTTGCATTCGCGTTTCCACCAAGTCTGGGCACTGCGCATGGGCACGCAGCTGGAGGATAGGCCGCGCTATACGCCGACAACGTGCTTCGAGACGTTTCCATTCCCGTGGCCGCCGGGCACGCCGCTGGGCAAGCTAACCCGCGCCCAGGAAGATCAGCGCACAACCATCGCCCAGGCCGCCCGCGCACTCGACGCGCTGCGCGCCGACTGGCTCGGCGACCGCACGGATCCGCAACGCACGCTCACCGCACTCTACAACGCCCGGCCCGCATGGCTCCAGGATGCCCACGCCGCCCTTGATGAAGCTGTCGCTGCCGCCTACGGCTGGCCCGCCGACCTGTCGGACGACGAGGCCGTTGCTCGGCTCCTCGCACTGAATCGGGAACGGACCACCACGCCGTGATGGCATCGATCTTGTAGGAGCTTGCTTGCAAGCGATTCCTTGACTTGCTTGCCGGCGATCCCTTGACGAGAACGTGCTTTCGTCGCCTATCCCTCGACTTCGCTCGGGACCCTGCGCTTGTCGAACGGGCAAGCAGGCTCCTGCAGCGTTCACTCGTTTCCTTCGATCCTTTTCCCTCTACCGCTGCATCTTTCGCCTCATCCGGAAAAACCATGAACGTCCTGGAAGCCATCAACGCGCGCCAATCCATCCGCGCCTATCAATCGAGATCCATCGAGCCGGAGAAGCTCGAGACGATTCTGTCCGCCGCCAACCGCGCTGCGTCCGCCGCCAACCTGCAGGCTTATCAGATCTACGTGGTGCGCGACGACGCGCGAAAACAGGCGCTGGTCGCCGCCGCGGCCGGACAGAAATTCCTGGCGACCGCGCCGGTGGTGCTGGTCTTCGCCGCCGATCCGGCCCGGTCCGCCGCGAAATACGGACCGCGCGGCGAGCAGGTCTACTGTCTGCAGGACGCCTGCGCCGCAG
The DNA here is from genome assembly GCA_035648795.1 of Opitutaceae bacterium. Classification (GTDB taxonomy): domain Bacteria; phylum Verrucomicrobiota; class Verrucomicrobiia; order Opitutales; family Opitutaceae; genus Fen-1467. Next base: position 1,735 of record DASRKV010000352.1, on the reverse strand, counting down.
TCTGCAACGCGATGCTCGCAGCTGTCGAGCTCGGCCTCGGTTCGTGCTGGGTGGACGCGGTGGACGAGGCGTCAGCCGGCCGCGCTGCTGGCCTCGCTTCCGGCCAGCGCGCCGTGGTCATCCTGCCGCTCGGTTATCCGGCTGAGTCGCCGCCCCGCACGAACCGGCGCGCGCTGTCGGATCTGGTGACGGGTCTTTGACAGATGACGCCTGCGATGCAATTCTGTGCGCCGCCACCCGCCATGAAATATTTCGTCGTTGAAGTCACCTACGCGGCGTCCATCGAGAAAATCGACGCCATCCTTTCGGAACACCGCGCCTTTCTCCAGACCGGCTATGACCGCGGCTGGTTGCTCATGTCCGGACCGCAGAACCCGCGCACTGGCGGCATTGTCATCGCCCGGGCGCCGTCGCTCGATGAATTGCAGGCCTTCTTCCGGCAAGATCCCTACCAGGTGCACAAGGTCGCGACTTACCGCTTCGTCGAGTTTGCGCCGGTCAAGCGGCTTCCTCTGGTGGAGAGCTGGGCCAACGGCTAGCATCGCTCGTAGCCGCGAGCGGTTCCTCCCCGTGGCCGCGAGCGCCAGCAGGCGGTTCCCAATGTGGAAATCAGGAACTCAGGTTCCCGCTTCCTGAGTTCCACATGGCCTTCCATCCATATCCGCGAGCGCCAGCGAGCAGTCATTGTAGCCGCCAGCAGTCGCCGTGGCCGCGAGCGCCAGCGAGTGGAGAATATCCAATCGACAATTAGCCGCGGGCGCCGACGAGTGGATGTAGATGGACCCAGAATCCATACATGGCCATCCCAACCGGCCAGTCGGCAGTCCTCCGTTGCCTGCCCAGCCCAAGGGCCATTTGCCGCGTCTTGCGCCGGGTTTCTACCACGGCCTCTCCTCTGTGCATTGGACTCTTGCCATCGAAGGCCGTGCGACTGGCTGGCTCGCCGAGCCGTTTCATCATCGCTGGCAACTCGGTCTGCTCCACACATGCGCTCGTTACAGTCTGGTGTGTCCGGCTTACGTGCTGATGCCGGACCACCTGCACCTCATCTGCCTCGGGTTCTGCGACGGCTCCAACCAACGAAACGCAATCGAGTTTCTCCGCAAACACCTTCGTCCGCCGCTTCTGCCCGCCACGTGGCAGAGACAACCGTACGACCACGTCTTCGGACACGAAGAGCGAAAACGCGAAGCGTTCATCAGGACCGTCAACTACGTATTTGAAAACCCGGTTCGTGCGGGGCTGGTCGGGAGTTTCGCGGATTATCCTTATCTGGGTTGCTGTGTCCCGGGTTATGCTGATCTGGAGGTCCGAATGGCCGATTACTGGGAACGATTTTGGCGTGTATATAATTACCTGTTGACCGCCCAGACCACTCGCTGGCGCTCGCAGCCACAGGGCATACAGAGCCGGCAGGCGGCAGTGACTACGGATGAAATCCCGTGGCCGCGAGCGCCAGCAGGCGGTTCCCAATGTGGAAATCAGGAACTCAGGTTCCCGCTTCCTGAGTTCCACATGGCCTTCCATCCATATCCGCGAGCGCCAGCGAATGGTCCGCCCGATCAACCCGCCGAGTGATAGGAAGTTTCCAGCTTCTGTTCGCGCCGGTGTCGCTCGACCGCGAGATCAAGGAGCCGCTCGATCAACTGCCCGTACGGCAAGCCGGTCGCCTCCCACAGCTTCGGGTACATGCTGATCTTCGTGAACCCCGGAATCGTGTTGATCTCGTTCACGT
>DASRKV010000351.1:0-4149 GCA_035648795.1 Opitutaceae bacterium | reverse complement strand
CCCATCTTCCATGGCCCGCTATATCGGTCCCTCCACTCGCATCAGCCGCCGTTTTGGCCAGTTCATTCTCGGCTCCGGCAAGGCTTTCGAACGCCGCAATTTCCCGCCCGGCCAGCACGGTCCCAAGTCGCGGCGCAAGATGTCGGAATATGCGATCGGCCTCAACGAGAAGCAAAAGGCCCGCTATATCTACGGCCTGCTCGAACGGCAATTCCGGCGCGTGTTCGCGGTCGCCAAACAGGAGCGCGGCATCACCGGCGAGCGGTTCCTGCAACTCCTCGAGACGCGGCTCGATAGCGTCATTTATCACCTGGGGTTCACCAAAACCCGGGCGGCAGCGCGCCAGTTCGTCAACCACGGTCATGTTCGCGTCAATAGCCACAAGGTCGACATCTCCAGTTTCAACGTGAAACCCGGCGACGAAGTTGAGGTGAAGCCGGCCGCGTCCTCGCGCCAGATCGCGACGCGGGGCCTGGAAGAGAACCGCCTCCGCAACGTCCCCGGCTGGCTCTCGCTCAATGCGGAGAATCTCAAGGCCACCGTGGTCCGCCTTCCGGTGCGCGACGAAATGGAGCCCAGCATCAACGAACAGCTCATCGTCGAATACTACAGCCGCTTCTAAGCCGACGCCGGCTTCCCTCTCACGATTCCAACCAAGAAAATCTCCTGCCATGCCCAAACGCCTCGGAAAGTTCGAACTGCCCAGCAAACTCACCAAGGTTGAGGAAGGCGCCAGCCCGACTTACGCCAAATTCATCGCCGAGCCCTTCGAGGCCGGCTACGGACACACCGTCGGCAATTCCCTCCGCCGCGTGCTGCTGAGTTCCATCGAGGGCGCCGCGATCAGCTCCATCAAGGTCGAGGGCGTCCAACATGAATTTCAAAGCATTGAGGGCGTTGTCGAGGACGTCACCGACATCGTCCTCAACCTGAAAAAGATCCTCATCGTCTCCCAGAAGCGCGAGCCCGTCCGGCTCGCGATCAAGGCCACCCGCGAGGGTCCCGTCACCGCCGCAGACATCCAGCCCGACCCGGCCATCCAGGTCATCAACCCGGACCAGCTGATCTGCACGCTTGAGAAAGCCCGCACCTTCGACGCGGAGATTGAGATCAAGACCGGCCGCGGCTACTGCCCGGGCGAAGCCAACAAGAAGGAAGAGCAGGCGATCGGCGTCATCCCGATCGATTCGCTGTTCAGCCCCGTCCGTCTCGTCCGGTATACGGTGGAAAACACGCGCGTCGGTCAGATCACCGATTATGACAAGCTCCTCCTCGAAATCTGGACCGACGGCCGCATCACGCCGGACGATGCCCTCAAACAGTCCGCCTCGATCCTCAAGCACCACCTCGACGTCTTCGATCGTGTCAGCGAGGAGCACTACGAATTCGAGAGCCAGCAGAGCACCGTCAGCGAAGAGGAAAACAAGCTCCGCAAGCTGCTCAACATGTCGGTGAACGAGATCGAGCTCTCCGTCCGCGCCGCCAACTGCCTGAACAACGCGAACATCACCACGGTCGGCGAACTCTCGATGAAAACCGAGCAGGAGATGCTCAAGTACCGCAACTTCGGCAAGAAATCGCTCAACGAGATCAAGGAAAAGCTCGAAGCCCTCGGTCTTTCCCTGGGCATGAAGTTCGACGAGCGCCTCCTCGAGACCAAGAAGGAAGCCTGAACGCGCTTTGCGCGAATGTGACAAGGAACAAGTAACAAGTTTCAAAACACGATGCCAGTGTCCCGCGGCAGGTCTTGATACTTGTCCCTTGATACCTGGCACTTCCTCACACCATGCGTCATCTTAAACACCGCCAGTCTCTCGGCGTCACCCGCGAACACCGCGCCGCGCTGCTTTCCAACATGGCCGCCGCGCTCATTCGCCGCGGGCGGATCGAGACCACTCTTACGAAAGCCCGCGCCCTGCGTCCTTTCATCGAGAAAGTGATCACCAAGGCCAAGAAGGCGGCGGCCGCCGCCGAGAAGAAGGACGCCATCCATCTCCGCCGCACCGCCCTGCGCAAGGTGCGCGACGAGGATGCCATCACGCTTCTCTTCAACGAGAAAGCCGCCCAGTTTGCCAAGCGCAGCGGTGGCTATACCCGCATCTACAAGCTCGCGCCGCGCCGCATCGGTGACTCCGCCGAGATGGCTTTGATCGAATTCGTCGGCGCGGAAGATCCTGGCTACAAAAAGCGTGGCAAGCGCGGATCGGCCAAGAAGGCGGAGAAGACCGAGGCTCCGGCTGCCGCCGGGTCCGCACCTCCTACTCCTGAAGCTGTAGTCCCTGCTGCGGAGGCTGCCGCTCCCGCCGCAGGAAGCGCGACTCCCGCCGCGAAGACTCCAGCGCCCGCCGGCAAAGAACAGAAGTCCTGATATCTGTCCCGCCTTTCGCTAAGGCTACATTTGAGAAAACACGCCGGGCGCACGCCCGGCGTGTTTCGTTTGCCGAGAGCGCCTTCCGCCGTTCGACCCGCAATCGCGGCAGCCTCCGATCGCACCTGCGGACGCCAGCGAGTGGTCATTCCCATGCTACAGGCTTCGATGGGAACGTGGCGCGGGCATCCCGCCCCTGGCATCGAAAGAGGACGGAGCGCAAACAAGGACAGTCCCTCGCCGGTTATCTTCAGCCGTGGGTCTGATGGCGATGTGTATTATGCTGCCGGCCCGCGTGATGGACCGCGCCGAAGCCCCTCGAATATCGCCTAGCCGATCACAGGCGCCATGTATCCTTATTAGTCTAAATTTTAAGAACGATGGGTTGAGATACGCGAGAAACGTTGCCACAATCCCCCGTCTCCCCAACTCTGATCGATTACCCTGGTGACCTCCAAATTTAGCGTTGGCTTGCGTCGTTTGTGGCGGAATGGGCGGCGCCTTGACCAGACCGGTGATTAACACGCGGCAAACCGCGGGAGAACTTTCGAAGAATGAGGCAATCGCTCAAACCCGCAGCTTATGCCCTGTTGATTCTCGGAATTGGTGCGGGCGTCTGGTGGGCTTACGAAGCGCGGGAGTCGGGACGGGCGCTGCCCGGCCCTCGGGTTGCTCAGGGACGACAAGAAGAACAGCATCACGGATCGCCACAGCCTGGTCCGGTCGCAACGGCGCCCGCGAGGGTACGGCCAGCGGTCGTTGCCGACAATCTGCTCCAGCGTCTCGCGACCAGTCTCGAATCCGGCCGCGCGGAAAAGAGCCGGCGTCAGCTGGCGGGCCTGCATGAAGCGCTGCGAAAGCTGCCCCGTGGCGAGGCGGCCCGGCAATTGCTGGCCTTCCTGAATTCAGGGGTCGACGCTGCCAGCGGCCTGCCGTTTGCCGTCGGGCGGGGCGGGTGGCTCGAAACGGCTCCGACGATGCGGGTGGCCGCGCTGGACTGGCTGGGAGAATTCGATCCGGCGGCGGCGGCGGATTTCGCCCGGCAGATCTTCGCCCACAGCAATTCCGCGGACGAATGGGCGCTGGCCCTGCGCAATTACTACCGGCAAAATCAGACGGCGGACGCCTATTTTGTGGCGCGGGTCGGGGAAGCGTTCAGCCGGGAAGGCTGGCTGCAGAATCCGTCGGCCGGCCTGGCGGAGTCGCTCGATTTCCCGGTGGCGATCGGAGGAACCGAAGGATTGAGCCTGCTCGAGGGGTTGATGCAGCGATCGCCCCCGCTGCGCTGGGCGGCGCTCGCCGCGCTGGATGCGTGGGTGCTCCAACAGCGCGCCACGGCGATTCCACTACTGGCCGGTTCGGCGGCCGATGCCGGGGCGCTGGATGCCGGCAGCCGGGCGGCGCTGCTGTCGCGGGCGGACATCCGCGATGGAGCGCAGCGCGCCGCGATCGAATCCTACCTCGCCGCGGCGGCGGTTCCCCAGGCGGCCAAGGCGGAATTTCTGCGCCAGTTTCCCAACCAGAACATGATCCTGGCGAATCATCTGGTGACGACGAGTCAGCCGATGTCGCTTGAGGAGAGCGCGCGGCTGGATGCGGCGACGCTGCAATTTGTCGAACGATCGATCCAGGCGGGCACCTATCCCGAACTGGGCAAGGAGCTGGCCGCGAGTCGGGAGCGGCTGGCGGGATTTGTGGCGAGCGCCCGACGTGGAGGCAAATTATGAAACCCTGGCTGCTTCCGAGTGTTGTGCTGCTAAGCTTGTCCGCGACGTTGCTGC
>DASRKV010000350.1:0-6976 GCA_035648795.1 Opitutaceae bacterium | reverse complement strand
GCTCATATCCGTGGACCGGCACCGGCACGGCCGCCGGTCCACGGATATGAGCGAACGGCACCAACGCCCGTCTGCCAAACCTTTTTGCGATGGATCACAACAGGCCTGCCGGCGCTGCGCTCGGGAAACGCCTGCCCCGCGCCAGGCGTTCGTCTTCCCGGCCCGACCCCGGTCCTCGCGGCACCGCCGGCGAAATCCCGCCGCGACCCTAGCCGCGCAACCGCCCGGCAGCCTCTTCGGCGAGGAAGCTCGCGTAGGTCTCCTTGATCCCTTGCGGCAGGCCGACCTTCGCCCTCCATCCGAGGCGGGCGAGCTTCGCCCCGTCCAGCAATTTGCGCGGGGTGCCGTCGGGCTTGGAGGCATCCCAGGCGATCCGGCCCGGGAAACCCACGGTGGCGGCAACGAGCTCGGTGAGTTCCTTGATGGTGACGTCGGTGCCCGTGCCGACATTGACCCAGTCGGGCGGGTCGGCCTGGCGCAGGAGAAACGCACAAGCGTCCGCCAGATCGTCCACGTGCATGAATTCGCGTCGCGGACTGCCCGTGCCCCAGGCGACCACTTCGTTCCGGCCGGCCCGCGCGGCTTCGTGGAAACGGCGGATTAGCGCCGGGAGCACGTGCGAATTCTCGGGATGATAGCTGTCGCCCGGCCCGTAGAGATTGGTGGGCATCGCCGAATGGAACAGCACGCCGTACTGCCGCCGGTAATATTGGCAGAGCTTGAGGCCCGCGATTTTCGCGATGGCGTACGCCTCGTTGGTGGGCTCGAGCGGGCCGGTGAGCAGACAGTCCTCGGGCATCGGCTGCGGCGCCCGCTGGGGATAGATGCACGAGCTGCCCAGGAACAGCACCCGCGTCACGCCCTGCCGGTACGCGGCGTGCAGCGTGTTCGCGGCGATGGCGAGATTGTCGTACAGGAACTCCGCCGGATAGGTATTGTTGGCGTGGATACCGCCGACGCGGGCCGCGGCGATAATCGCCGCCGCGGGCTGCTCCGCGGCAAAAAAGGCCTCGACGGCGGCCTGGCGCGTCAGGTCAAGTTCCTCCGAGGAGCGGAGCACGAGCGTCACGCCGGGCTCGGATTGAAACCTCCGCACCAGGGCGGACCCGACCATCCCGCGGTGGCCTGCGATATAGAGTTTCATGGGAAAAAAGCTGCCGGTGAGCGTGGTCGATGGCAAAAGGAACGGCCGTGATTCTCCCCGTTCCGCGACGGCGTCAGGTAGCGCGCGTCACAGCCGGGGCAGCTGCGCAATCTGCGCCTCGCGCTTGGCCAGCTCCAGATCGGCCTCAATCATGATTTTCACCAGGTCCTTGAAGCGCACCGTGGGCTCCCAGCCCAGCTGCCGCTTCGCCTTGGCCGGGTCGCCCTTGAGGAGATCGACCTCCGACGGCCGCTCATAGCGCGCGTCGTATTGCACGTGCTGCTTCCAGTCGAGTCCGAGCAGGCCAAACGCCTCCGCGCAGAAATCGCGGACGCTATGGGTTTCGCCGGTGGCCACCACGTAATCGCCCGGCTCGTCCTGCTGCAGCATCAGCCACATCATGTCGACATACTCCTTCGCGTAGCCCCAATCGCGCTGGGCCTCGAGATTGCCCAGGTAGACGGATTGCTGGAGGCCGAGTTTGATGCGGGTCGCCGCGCGGGTGATCTTGCGGGTCACGAACGTCTCGCCGCGCCGGGGCGATTCGTGGTTGAAGAGAATCCCGTTGCTCGCGTGCAGCCGGTAACTCTCCCGGTAGTTGACCGTGAGCCAGTAGGCGTAGACTTTCGAGCAGGCATAGGGAGAGCGCGGCCAGAACGGCGTCCGCTCGGTCTGCGGCACCTCCTGCGCCTGGCCAAACATCTCGGACGAGGACGCCTGGTAAAACCGGACCTTCTTGACCAGGCCGGCTTCGCGGATCGCCTCCAGAATCCGCAGGGTCCCGAGGCCGTCGACGTTGCCCGTGTATTCCGGAATGTCGAACGACACGCGCACATGGGACTGCGCCCCGAGATTGTAGATTTCGTCGGGCTTGAGCTCGTAAAGGAGTTTCACCATCTGCACCGGATCCGCGAGATCCCCGTAATGCAGAAAGAAGCGCACGCCGTTGACGTGCGGATCCGTGTACAGGTGGTCGATGCGGCTGGTGTTGAAGGTGGAGGCGCGGCGGATGACCCCGTGAACCTCGTAGTCCTTGGCCAGAAGGAACTCGGCCAGATATGAGCCGTCCTGACCGGTGATGCCGGTGATGAGCGCGCGTTTCATGCGATAAAGGCGTTTATGGTAATTTGAATACGGACCGTGGCAAGCTCGGCCGAAAAACGACCCCGGCACGCTGGGTGCCTGCACTCGGGAGTCTGGCGGACTTCCGTTCCGCCAGACTCCTGGTGCTTGCCTGCGTTGTGCCTTCCCATAGCCTCGAACGTCGATGCGCATCGTCCTGATCGCCGCCCAATCGCTCGACGGCTTCATCGCGAAACCCGCCGAGCCCGGCACGGCGTTCACTTCGCCGGAAGACAAGGCCCATTTCCGCACGGTGCTGACGGATTTCGACGTGGGCGTGTTTGGCGGGGAAACCTATCGCGTTTCCCGCGAGGCCATCCGGGCGCAGATGCCGGCGCGGCATCTGCGCGTGGTGATGACCCGTTCGCCCGAGCGCTTTGCGACTGAAGCGGTCCCGGGAATGCTGGAGTTCACCCGGGCGGCGCCGGCGATGCTCGCGCACGACCTGCGAACCCGGGGGTTCCGCCAGTGTGCCTTGCTGGGCGGCTCGCACGTGCACAGCCTTTTTCTGGCGGCCGGCCTGGTCGATGAGATCTGGCTGACCATCGAACCGCTGCTCTTCGGCGGTGGCACGCCGTTGTTGGCGCAACCGGCCCAGATCCGACTGGAGTTGCATACCTTGGAGAAACTCGGAGCCAACACCCTGTTGGCGAAATACCAGGTGGTCCGATGAGTTTGCGCGAACTGCACTGGTCCCTCTATTTCCTGTTCTGGGTCGCGGCAATCGTGGCCGCGGGGACCCTCCTGGGCGCGGTGGTCTTCCCTTTCGCCGGGCTGCTGTTCCCGACCGGCCATGGTTTCTGGCAGCTGGTGGAAACCGGCGCGGGCACCGGTGCCTTCTACTTCTTCATCTGGGCGCCGGGCACCGCGATCGTGCTCTGCGTGAGACGCGCCTACCGGCGGCGGCACCCCGGGGTCGAGTGAGACCGGTGGACCCGGCGGTTGCAGCCGAGTCGGTCGCGGACCGCAGCAGTTTCTTCAGGGTGAATTTGTTCGTGTCGGTGCAGCCTCGCAGCCAGCGTTGCCGGGACCGTCGAACCCACGATTGCTGGCGGTCGTTTTGTTCATGCAACCCCCGCTTTTCGATCATGCCCTCACTCCGGCGACGCGCGAGGCCGATTCTCCCCTGGCGATCCTGACGCTCTCGGAGTTGGCAATCACCCTGCAGTCGGCCGATATTCTCCGCAGTCTGGGCTATCCGCCGGAGACTAACCCGCCTTCGGCCATCGTCCAATCGGTCGAAGGGTTGATGCGCGAGGCAGACGCTTATCTGCAACCGCGCGGGACCTATTCGCTCTATGCTCCGACCGCCTGGACGGCCCGTTCACTCGAAATCGGCGGAAGCAGGATTATCGGGAACGTCAGCGAGTTTCTCCGGGGCGCAGACCGCATCGCGGTGTTCATGGTCACTGTGGGAAGCAAGATCACGCGGCAGGCCAGTATGCGCTGCGAGGCCGGAGACGCTTTTGCCGGACTGGTGTTGGACACCATCGGTTCGTGGGCCGCCGAACTCACCGCCGAGGCGCTGATGACGAAACTGGCATCACACCTCGGCCCGGAAGAGTCGTTCACGCTGCGCTACAGCCCGGGCTATTGTGGAATGGATCTCTCGCAGCAACGCCTCCTGTTCCGGCTCGCGCCCGCCGCGACCGCCGGCATTTCTTTGCTGCCGTCACTCTTCATGCAACCGCTCAAGTCCATCTCCGGGCTCGTCGGGCTGGGACCGCGGTCAGTCGTGGGTGTTCACTTCTCCCCCTGCGAACGTTGCCCGCAGGTCGGCTGCCATATGCGGCGATAGGCGGACTTGGTCTAAATCTGGTAGTCCGCGCGGCCGGAACTTTCGTGCAGGCCGCATTCGCGCTTGAGCCCGCCGAAGCGGGTTTGCTCCTCGGTCATGCCTTCCAGCAGCTTCAAAGTGCTGTGCCAGTCGCCCACCGAGGCATAGCCCTGTTCCCAGAACGGATGATACGGCAGGCGGTTGTCGGTCAGATAGCGATGCACGCGGCGGCTGTCCCAATCGACGATGGGATGTACCTTGGTGATCTTGTTCTGCTGGCGCACAACTTTAAGGTCGCGCCGCGTGCTGGCTTGGGACCGGCGGAGTCCCGTCAGCCACGCGGTCGCGCCGAGTTCGCGGACCGCCCGCTCCATCGGTTCGACCTTGTTGATGAAATTGTAGCGCTCGATTCCCTTGATCCCCTGCTCCCATTCTTTTCCGTGGAGCGCCTCCTGCCGGGCGGCCGTCATCGCCGGATTGTAGACCTTGAGATTGAGCTTGAGCCGGGTGGTCAATTCGTCCGCGAAGCGATAGGTCTCGGGAAAAAGGTAGCCGGTATCGATAAAAACCACCGGTATGTCCGGAGCGATTCGCGTGACGAGGTGGAGCATCACGGCCGACTGAATGCCGAAGCTAGTGGTCATCACCAACCGGTCCCCAAAGTGTTCCACCGCCCAGCGCACTCGGTCCTCAGCCGTCGCATTTTCTAGGTCCAACGCCACTGGAGGCGCGGCGACCGGAGCGGAATTTGTCATGGAAGGCCGAAACAATACTTAGGACATGTCCTAAGTAAAGTATTCAAACACCGCACAGCGATATAAACGTTGTTAGTCTCTTAAGACAAAGCACTAAGGAGACGTTCCGTCTCTGCTTTCTTGGCGTTCAACTCAGCCAATTGCTTTCTAGCTCCTTCAATCACCTGTGGCGGCGCCTTGCCCGTGAACGCGGGGTTCGCGAGCCGGGCCTCGGTTGCGGCGATGTGTTGCCCAAGTTTCTCCAACTCCTTCGTGAGGCGCGCAATTTCGGCGGATGAATCATCCGAAGCAGGAAGAAGCAGGTAGGCGGTGCCCAACGGCGTTATCGTGGCCGGAGCCCCTTGCGGCGCAGCGTCTGAGCCTTGGCTGAATCGACTGACGCCGGCCAGACGGAGGTACGAATTGAGATCGCGCGCGTCAAATTCCACCGTCGGCTTGAACTCCGCAAGGGGAAGATAGACCTCGACGTCGCGCCGCGCCGCCACGCCCAGCGAAGCCTTGAGCTGACGGATGCCGGCGACGAATTCCTTGAAGGCCACGACCTTTTGCACTTCGCGCGCCTCCAACACGATCCCCTGACTCCGCAAAGCGTCCGTCAAAACGGAGGCATCGTCCACCCGCGCATCACGGGTGAGGAACGTACCCGCCGCACCGAAGCCTAGCTGGTTCCACAGTTCCTCCGTGATAAACGGAATGAACGGATGCAGCAGCAGCAATGTTTGCCGGAGCACGAGATCCTGGATGGCAAGGCAGTTCGACTTGGTGTCGGCCGCCTGAAGTTTGGCCTTCGACACCTCGACGTACCAATCGCAGAAATCGTTCCAGAAAAATCCGTACAGCGCCTGGACGGTTGCGCTGAACTCAAACTCGTGGAAACAACGTTCAACTTCGCGCGTCACCGCGAGCAGGCGATCGAGGATGGCATGGTCGTCGGCATCAAACCGGGCCGGATCGAGCCGCCCGGCGATCGCTTTGAGCGAAGCGCTGCCGCCCGCTTCGCCACTGATCTGGCGGAAGCGGCACGCGTTCCACAGCTTGTTGCAGAAGTTCTTGCCGAATTCGATGCGTTCCTCGGCAAACCGGATATCCTGACCTTGCGGCGCAATCGAGATGATGCCGAAGCGGAGGCCGTCGGCGCCGTACTTGCCGATCAAGTCGAGCGGATCGGGCGAGTTGCCGAGTGACTTCGACATCTTGCGCCCGAGGTGGTCGCGAATAATGCCGGTGAAATAGACGTTCCGAAATGGGATGCGCCGCTCCAGCGGTTCGCCCGGCCGGATGAACTCGAGGCCGGCCATGATCATTCGCGCCACCCAGAAGAAGATGATGTCGGGGGCCGTGACGAGCGTCGTGGTCGGATAGAAGAAATCGAAGCCAGCCTGGTCCATCGCGGCCTGGTCCGGCCAGCCCATCGTGGCGAACGGCCAGAGCCAGGAGGACGCCCAGGTGTCGAGCACGTCCTCCTCCTGCTCCCAGTTTTCCGGATCGGCCGGGCCGTCGAGCGAAACATGCACCTTCGCCGGATCGCGGAGGTCCGCGTCCGTAATTTTCTCCCGGTCGAGGCCCTTCCGGTACCACACCGGGATGCGATGACCCCACCACAGTTGGCGGCTGATGCACCAATCCTGGATGTTTTCGAGCCAGTGCAGGTAGACCTTCGCCCAACGCTCCGGGTAGAATTTGATGTAGCCGTCGCGCACCGCCGCCTTGGCTTCTTCGACTCGCGGATACCGCAGCCACCATTGCATCGTGAGGCGCGGCTCGATCGGCACGTCGGCGCGCTCGGAGTAGCCGACGTTGTTCTCGTAAGGCTCCTCCTTGACCAGCGCGCCCGCGGCTTTGAGCAACTCGGCGGCCTTCTTGCGACCAGCAAACCGATCCAGACCCGCGAGCTCCGGTCCGGCGAGATCGTTCAGCACGCCGTCCGGGTTGAGCACATCGCGAATGGGCAATTGATGCCGCTGACCGACCTCGAAATCGGCCTTGTCATGCGCCGGGGTGATCTTGAGCGCGCCGGTGCCGAACTCGCGGTCCACCGCGGCGTCGGCAATGATCGGAATCTGATCGCGCACCAACGGACGCCAGACGGTCTGGCCGATCAATCCCGCGTAACGCGGATCGTCCGGATGCACCGCGATGGCGGTGTCACCGGGAATGGTCTCCGGCCGGGTGGTGACC
>DASRKV010000349.1:0-3806 GCA_035648795.1 Opitutaceae bacterium | reverse complement strand
CCTTCGGAAACTCCGTCCGCAACTGCCTGATGCTCGCCTTGGCCATGATGTGAAACATGGATGATTCACATCAGGATTCAAGCTTCCGCCGGGCGCCGCCAAGAAAAGGATTAATCAACCGCGACCGTGTAGCGTTGCTGGTCGAGTCGAGCTCTTGCGATTCGTCCGTCGATCCCATGCAACGCAGCGGCCTTCCTTACTTCGCTCTCGAATTCAGACGATGCCCGTTCTCCGATGATGATTCGATTCATTATCGGTGCCCATCCGTGATCCGTGGTCAAAATCTTTCACGCCCCGATCGGGTGCCAGATGGTCTTGAACTCAAGGAAGTCGCGGATGGCGTAAAGACTCTGGGCTTTATCCGACAACCAGTCGGTCTTCTCCTCGGTTTTCCAGAATTTCGTGCGCTTGACGCTCTCCACCGCGCCGAGCGCCAGTGCCTTGCGCTCGGCGGCGTCCGCCACGGCGGCAAGGGCGCGCAGATGCGTGTGCGTCGCGAAGGTGGGCAGGAGTTCCTGGCGCAGGCCGGTGAGCAGATTGACCACGCCGCCGGGCAGGTCGCTCGTGGCGAGCATTTCGCCGAGCACGATGGCCGGATAGGGCTGCGGGGAAGAAGCCAGCGCGACGACCGTGTTTCCGCCCGTGATGATCGGAGCCACCAGGCTCACCAAACCCAGCAGCGGGGCCTCCTCGGGCGCGATCACCCCGACAATGCCCATCGGCTCCGTCACCGTGAAATTGAAATACGGAGCGGCCACGGGATTCACGCTGCCGAGCACCTGCTCATACTTGTCGGCCCAGCCGGCATAGTAGATAAGGCGGTCGACCGCCGCGGCAATTTCCTTCGCGGCGGTCGCCTTCGTGGCGCCGCCGAGCAGGAGGGCGTCGGTCATCTCGGCCTTGCGCGCCTCGAGCATCTCGCCGAGGCGGTAGAGGATCTGTCCGCGGTTGTAGGCCGTGCGCTTCGCCCAGCCGGGCCCGGCCTTGGCGGCGGCCTCGACGGCGTTGCGCAGGTCCTTGCGCGTGCACTGCGGGACGTTGGCGAAAAACCGCCCGCCGGCGTCCTTGATCGCAAAGGTGCGGCCGCTCTCCGAGCGGAGGAACGCGCCGCCGACGTAAACCTTGGGGGTTTTGGTGATGGGAAGTCGGTTCATGATGGGGTTCCCTCAGATCAGCCGGCCGTAATCCAGCAGGCCCTGGCGGCCGCCCTCGCGGCCGAAGCCGCTCTCCTTGTATCCTCCAAATGGAGACGCCGGGTCAAATTTGTTGAAGGTGTTGGCCCAGACGACGCCGGCCTTCAGCTCGGTGGACAGCTTCAAGATGCGCGAACCCTTGTCAGTCCAGACGCCCGCACTGAGTCCGTAGGCCGTGTTGTTGGCCTTCTCGACCGCCTCGTCGATCGTCCGGAAGGTGAGGATGCTGAGGACCGGGCCGAAAATCTCCTCCCGCGCGATGCAGTGGCTCTGGGTGACCCCGGTGAAAATGGTCGGGGGCATGAAGAACCCCCGGGCGGGCAGGCGGCACGGCGGCTGCCACATCGTGGCGCCCTCCTTTACGCCCGTGGCCAGATAGGCCTGGATGGTCTCGAGCTGGGCCCGGGACACGATCGCGCCGACATCCGTATTTTTGTCCAGCGGGTCGCCGACGCGCAGCACGCGCAACCGGTTCTTGAGCCGGGCCACGACGAGCTCCGCCACCGGCTCGTGCACCAGCAGCCGGGAACCGGCGCAACAGACCTGCCCCTGGTTGAAGAAGATGCCGTTGACGATGCCCTCCACCGCCTGGTCGATCGGCGCGTCGTCAAAGACGATGTTGGCGGCCTTGCCGCCCAGTTCCATGGTCATCTTCTTGTCGCTGCCCGCCACCGAACGCATGATGACCTTGCCGACCTCGGTCGAACCGGTGAAGGCGATTTTCGCCGTGAGCGGATGCGCCAGGAGACTCCCGCCGATCGACCCGGGCCCGGTGATGACGTTGACGACGCCCGGCGGCAGATCGGCGTCCTGGAAGATCTCCGCCAGCTTGAGCGCCGTGATCGGCGTGTTCGAGGCCGGTTTGATGACGACGCAATTCCCCGCCGCGAGCGCCGGCGCGATTTTCCACGCCAGCATCAGCAACGGGAAGTTCCAGGGGATCACCTGCCCGACGACGCCGAGCGGCGCCATCCGCCGGCCCGGGGCCACATACTCGAGTTTGTCGGCCCAGCCGGCATGATAGAAGAAATGCGCCGCGCACATCGGCACGTCGAAATCGCGCGTCTCCTTGATGGGTTTCCCGTTGTCCATCGTCTCCGCGATCGCGAACTCGCGGGCGCGGTCCTGGAGCAGGCGGGCGATGCGGAAAAGGTACTTGCCGCGTTCGCGGCCGGCCAGGCGCGCCCAGACCCCGGCGTGCGCCTTCGCGGCCGCCTGGCACGCCGCGTCGACGTCTGGCCCGCCGGCCAGCGCGATCTCCGCCAGCTTCTGCTCGTTGGCCGGGTTGATCGAATCGAAGTACTTGCCGGTGGACGGTGCGACAAACTTGCCCCCGATGAACAGATCGTAGCGCGGCTTCAGTTTTGGGTCGGCGGTTTCGGGAGCCGGATCATATTCCCACAGATCGCCAAAAATCAGTGCGGGACGCACGCGGCGGGTTCGCCCGGGGCGGGGTCGACCGCCGTTGCGGCCGTTGACGGGCCCGGCGGACCGGGCTGGATCCTTTCTGGTCAAAGTCGGCATAAATTCGGTGGGTGATGCTGGGGGCGGCGAGGCATTGCTCCAAGGGTGGTGGCGCGCCGGATCCGGCGTTGGGTTCGGGGTGACCGGAGGGGTTGATCAATAGGATTCCGCGGCTTCACTGAAATAATACGGGGCTTGGTAGGCGCCGGTCCGCTCTTTTTCGAGCTGGCGCAACAGATCGTTCAGCAATGAGCTGGCGCCAAACCGGTAGCGTTCGTTGGTGAGCCACGCGTCGCCCAGGGTCTCTTTGACCGCGATCAGGAACTGCAGGGCCTGCTTGGCGGTGCGAATCCCGCCCGCGGGCTTCATGCCGATCGGCGTGCCGGTCTCGAGATAGAAATCGCGGATGGCCTCAAGCATCACCTGGTTGTTGCCCAGGGTGGCATTGGCCGAAGTCTTGCCCGTGCTCGTCTTGATGAAATCGCCCGGACGCAGCAGGCGCATCGCCAGAAAGGAGGCGGCCCGAATGTTGTCGTAGGTCTCGAGTTCGCTGGTCTCCAGGATGACCTTGAGCGCGGCGGCGCCGCAGACTTCGCGCACGGCGGCAATTTCCTCCTGCACCCGGGCGAATTCGCCCGCGAGAAACGCCCCGCGGTTGAGCACCATGTCGATCTCGTCGGCCCCGTCAGCCACCGCCGAGCCGGCCTCGGCCAGCCGGGTTTTGAGCGGCATCTGGCCGGAGGGGAAGGCCGTGGCCACCGAGGCGATGCGCACCGGCGTGTCGGCGCCGAGCGCCCGCCGGGCGTGGCGCACCATCGCCGGGTAAACGCAGACCGCGGCGACCGGCGGGATCTCGGGGTCGTCGTGCGGGCGCACGGCCTTGCGGCACAGCGACCCGATTTTCCCGGGCGTGTCTTTCCCTTCCAGGGTCGTCAGGTCGACCATCGATACCGCGAGTTTGAGGCCGAATTGTTTCGCCCGCTTCTTGATGCTGCGCGTGGTGTATTTGGCGACCCGCTCCTCGACACCGACGGCATCGACTGTTCCGATCTCGTCAAAGAAACGGCGAAACGCCGCGTGCGGGGGAGCTGACATACGGGTGGATAATATCGTCCTCCGGACCTCCGAAAACAACGTGAAAGTCGCCGG
>DASRKV010000348.1:0-11784 GCA_035648795.1 Opitutaceae bacterium | reverse complement strand
GCCTCAACACAATGACGATGGGCGGGTTGGCCATCGCGATCGGCGAGGTCGTCGACGACGCCGTCATCGGCGTGGAAAATATCCTGCGCCGCCTCCGGGAGAACCGGCTGGCCTCCCGGCCCCGGACGATGTTCGCCGTGGTGCTGGACGCCTCGATCGAAGTGCGCGGGCCGGTGCTGTTCGCGGCGTGCGCCGTCGTACTGGTGTTTGTGCCGATCATGAGCCTGTCGGGTTTGGCCGGCCGCATGTTCGCCCCGCTGGGCGCGGCGTATCTGTCCGCGATTCTCGCCTCCCTGGCCGTCGCCCTGACCCTGACGCCCGCGCTGTGCCTGCTGCTGTTGCGTCCGACCGGGACGGAGGAGACGGAGTCGGCCTTCGCCCGGTTCCTCCACCGGAACTATCGGCGGCTGTTGACGGGTATTGACCGCCACTGGACCTGGGCCGTGACGGCGGTCGCGGTTCTGACCGTCGCGGGATTTTCCATCTATCCGTTTTTCTCCAGCAGTTTCCTGCCGACGCTGCGGGAGAATCATTTTCTGATGCACATGACCATGGCGCCGGGCACCTCGGTGGAGGCTTCGCTTCACCATGGAGAGCGGGTCAGCGCCGCGCTGCTGCAACTGCCCGAGGTGCGGACCGTCTCCGCCCAGGTCGGGCGCGCGGCGCTCGACGACGTGCGCGGTCCCCAATCCAGCGAGTTCGACGTCGATCTGAAACCCGGCGTCGATCCTGGCGCGGCCGAGGCCAGGATCTACGCAACCCTGGCGGGAATCCCCGGGGCGAACTATTCCTTGAACAGCTTCCTCACGGAGCGGGTGAACGAGACGCTGTCCGGCTACACGGCGCCGGTGGCCGTCAACCTTTTCGGCAATGACCTCGGCGAACTGGACGCCGTCGCGCGTCAGGCCAGCCAGTTGCTCGCCGGCGTGTCCGGCGCCGCCGGTGTCCAGTTGCAGTCTCCGCCCGGCACGCCGCAATTGACCATCCAACTGCGTCCGGCGGACCTGCTGCGGCGGGGATTGACGGCCGTCGAGGCGCTGGACGCCGTGCGGGTGGCCTACGAAGGCGAGATCACGGGGCAGGTCCACGAGGGCAGCGAAACGTACGATGTCGTGGCCATGCTCGATCCGGCGGACCGCGGCCAGCCCGCCGCCGTGGCCCGGCTCTTGTTGCGCAACGTCGCCGGCCAATACGTGCCGCTCGGACAGGTCGCCGACGTCTTTGCCCAATCCGGCCGCTACGTGGTCCAGCATGAGGCCGCGCGGCGCGTTCAGACGATCACCTGCGACGTGCAGGGCCGCCCGGTCGCCGACTTCGTGGCCCAGGCGCGCCGGGAATTCTCGGCCAAGCTCAAGCTGCCACCGGGCGTGATCGTGGAGTTCGCCGGATCCGCCACGGAGGAGGCCCGCGCCCGGAACGACCTGCTGCTGCACAGCGGCATGGCCGGCGTTGGCGTCGTGCTCCTGCTCGGCGTCGCGCTCCGCCACCGCAACAATCTCCTGCTCGTGCTGCTCAACCTGCCGTTCGCCGTGGTTGGCGGCGTGCTCGCCGTGCTCTGCTTCGGCGGCCGCGAAGTGTCGCTCGGCACGCTGGTCGGTTTCGTCACGGTCTATGGAATCACGCTGCGCAACTCGATCATGCTGATGTCGCACTACCAGCATCTCGTGGTGGAGGAGGGACAGCCTTGGGGCTGGCCGACCGTCCTGCGTGGCGCCACCGAGCGGCTGGTCCCCATCCTGATGACAGCGCTGGTCACTGCCCTGGGCCTGCTGCCGCTGGCGCTGGGACGCAATGCCCCCGGGCGGGAGATCGAAGGACCCATGGCCCTCGTCATCCTCGGCGGTCTGGCCACATCGACCTGTCTCAACCTGCTCGTGCTGCCGACGCTGGTGCTGCGCTTCGGAGTTTTCGGTCCGGAAGAGGCGGCGCCAACCTCGTAAGCCGGATTAATGCAGTCGGGGCGATTCTCGCACGGAATTTCGCGAAGTGACCGGTACGGCGTTGTAGACCGGGCTCGCCGTGGCCTCCGTAGCGTTGGCGAAAGAGGCCGTACCCCGCCTCGTTCGGTGACACGGCGGGATTCGGCGACTCCGCCCTCATCTGACGATGTGTTCTCGCGCCTTGTCGCAGGGGCCGCTGTGTCAAACGGCTCGGTTCAGGCCTATTCGGAATGCTCTTGCTGCCCGGGAATGGCCGGCTCCTTGTGTTTCGCCTGGAGTTGTGCGCGCACCACCGCCCGGAACATCTGGAGCGCGAGCCAAAATAGCGCGGTCAGGCAGGAGGCGGTGATGGCTCCCCAAAGCCACATGTAAAACGGGTCGTTCGAGGGCACGTGGGAGCGGAGAATCCAGGTGAAGAACGCGAACACCGCCAGAGTCAG
Organism: Opitutaceae bacterium; assembly: GCA_035648795.1. Lineage (GTDB taxonomy): Bacteria > Verrucomicrobiota > Verrucomicrobiia > Opitutales > Opitutaceae > Fen-1467. Next base: position 9,404 of record DASRKV010000348.1, on the reverse strand, counting down.
GAGGGCATCGAGCGCGCGTGTGCCGCGTCCCGTGGGCTTTTCCTTGGGCAGGTCCATGTTGCCGATATGAGAATCAGACCGACCGCTTTGTCCAATCGTTTCGCGCAGCGCGTCGGGCGTCGGATCCTCCGGGCTAATGGCTGTTCGAAGCCGGCAGAGCTTGGAGGGCGGCGCGCGGTCGCCGCCGGATCCTTTAGGCCTGCGCCGTCGGCACGAAAACCTCCATCGCGTCGGCCCCGAGGATCGGACGCGTCCGCCCTCCGCGACGCCGGAAAGCCGCCAGCATGGGGGCGTTGTCGGCCTGGACCTGCGCGAAAAGATGGCTCATTCCGCGCGCGCGCGCGATCTGCAGGAGCAGCCGCAACAGCACGGTGCAGATGCCCCGCCCGCGTTTGGTTTCCCGCACGACGAAGGCCATCTCCGCCGACTTGTCGGTGGTATCGAGCAAATAGCGGCCGACCGCATGCAACACTTCCTCGCCGTCCGCTGCCCGTTCAAACACTCCCAGCGCCACATCGCGCGACTGGTCCACGCCCACCAGACGCTGCGCCCGCTCGTGCGTCATCTCCGAGATCCGGTAACCATAACGCTGGCGGATGGTCTCGCCGGAGTGGGAATTGAAAAAGGAGATCAGCCGGCCTTCGTCGGCCGGTCCGAGCGGCCGCACGATGTGGGGTTGTCCACCGAACCACAGCTCGCGCGGCTGGAACAACGCAGCATCGTCCTGCGGTGGCGGCGCGGGAGGGAAAGCGGAAAATGGATCAAAGGTGATCCGGGACACAGGCGCGGAGGCAGCAGTGGCGCGCCGGCGTGGGCGGCGCGCGGATCGGGAAGGCGGGCGGCGTTTTCTGACCACCCGCCCGGCCAGTGGTTCAGGGTCCGGACTTTTATTAGCCATTTACCGCTTCCGATTAACGAATTCTAAGGCAAGTTAACGCGCTGGAGCGCAATCGTCTGCGCACCTCTTGCGGAAGACTATGCGGATTTTGCCCAGGCCACGGCCGGCATTCGGGCTCCAGATGTGATTGGTCGTTGCGCGGCGCCGATGGAAATCGTTCACTGTACGCTGTCATGCCGGATCCCGCTGAAACTCCTTCCAAACGCAGTCGCGCCATCGTCGGCCAGTTGGCGCGGTCGGAGATTTACCGCGACTACGAGCGGGCGTTTCGGGACGCGACGGGTTTGCCGCTGAATCTGCGGGCGGTGGAGGCGTTCGATCTGCCGCACCAGGGAGAGCCGAATGAGAATCCTTTTTGCTCGCTGATGGCGGCGACCAACCAGAGTTGCGCCGCCTGCCTACAGTTGCAGCGGAAGGTGGAGGAGGCCGCCGGTCTGGAGCCCAAGACGCTGAAGTGCTTCGCCGGCCTGTGCGACTCCGCTGTCCCGATCCGCGTCGGTGAAGATCTGATCGCGTTCCTGCAGACCGGACAGATCCTGCTCCACCGGCCCTCGCGGAAGGAGTTCTCCCGCGTCGCGCGACAGTTGGTCAACTGGGGCGTCGACACGGATCTGAAGCAGGTGGAGGAGGCGTATTTTCAGACGCGCGTGCTGACCAAGGCCCAGTACGATTCAATCCTGCGGTTGCTGACCATTTTCGCACAGCATCTGGCGTCGCTCAGCAACCAGCTCATGGTGCAGGAGGAAAAGTCGGAATCGCCGCAGATCACGCGGGCCAAGGTTTTCATCACCGAGCATCAGGAGGAGGATCTGTCGCTCAACGAGGTGGCGAAGGCGGTCAACATGAGCGCGTTCTATTTCTGCAAGATGTTCAAGCAGGCGACCGGGCTCACCTTTACGGATTACCTCGCCCGGATCCGCGTCGAAAAAGTGAAGAACATGCTGCTCGACCCGCACAAGCGCGTCAGCGAAGTGGCTTTTGCGGCGGGCTTTCAGTCGCTCTCGCAGTTCAACCGCGTGTTTCGCAAGGTGGCCGGCGAGGCGCCCTCCACCTACCGAGACCGGATCCACAAGACCGCGGCGGCCTAGCCCGCACCGTGATGCCGGGCTCACGCCGGCGCTCCTCTGCACGACCTCAACGGCCTCGGAGAGTCGTCGCAAGCATGTACGATCCTGCAGAGATCGTAGCGATGGTTCAACCTGACCTATGGCGGGGCCTAGCAACGCAGCATGCCGTCCAATTACGGAGGGGATTAGGGACAGGAGGGGATTAGGGACAGGCGAAAAAAGGAGATCAGGGGCAGGCGCAAAGAAAACATGCCGGGGGAGCCGATGAATTGAACAAAAGAGACCCGAACTCGCCTGTCCCCGATACGTCCGAATTTGCCTGTCCCCCATACGTTTTTTCAGAGTTGCCGCAGGACTTTGCCTGCAAGAGCATAACGTACGGCCCGAAGATCGCGCGGGTGGCCGAGGAGGGCTCTTCCCCACGCGCAGCGACTCTGGCGGCGTTCCCGATCCCCACGCATTGATCATCGCCCTTCCCACGACCAATGAATACCGATATTGCGGCCCAAAAGGCGCTCGACCGGCTCGCAAAGTCCGGCTTCGAAAAGCTCGCTGACTCAGACAAGCTTCTGGCGGCGATCTGGACTTTCGAGGCCGAGGTCGCCAACCGGGGATTTGCCCGTTACTTTTCCAGTTCCGCAGGCGACATGGCCTGCCATGTACCGGCCGCGCTCAGGACCATCGGTGCCGTGGGCATGGCGGAGATCGCCGCCGAGGCCAACGACGTCTTCGGCACCGGCGGGCCGCCCAAAAACCGAAAGGAACGGCGCACACTCGTGCGCGCCTTTGGTGATGGGACCCGGAAGACGCTTGAAGCCCTCGAAGCCCGGTTCTATGAATCCCCGGAAGACGTCGACGATCTGCTCGAGATCTTCCTCAACCAAAAGCAGTAAGGAGCGGGCCAGGGACCAGGGACCGACGAAAGGGATCTGGATCTGTCTGTCCCCGTTTCGTTCAATGCCACCTGACTCGGGCAAGAAGGCCCGGCAGGTTGCAGAAAACCGGGAGGCGCTGCCGTCGCCCGCAATTCATCCTTGCCGTTCGCGCGGCGCGCCATCATTCGAAATTGTTAAAACACCGAGATCGACTCCATCCCACCCCTCCCTCGCGGTCTCGTCCTGGGGCCCTCGGGCTCCGCCACCTGAACCTCTCCGCCCCAACATGATTCTTCGATACATCCCGCCACATCTACGCCGGTTGATTCTCGCCGCGGCCGTCGGCGCCGGGCTGCAGGCCGGCGAAAAGTTCGACCTCGATCGGATCACGCCGGTGCCGGCCAGCGAAACCATCCCGGTTCAGGATTTCTTCCGGCCGAGCCTTTTTTACGGACCGCAGCTGAATCCGTCGGGCACTCGTCTCTCGGCATTGGTCTCGGCCGCCGAGGATCGGGACCGGTTGATCGTTTATGAGCTCGACAGCAAGAAAATGGAAACCGTCTACGGTTCCGGAGACCGCGACATCTACGCGCCCGTCTGGCTGGACGACAATCGGCTCGTGTTCAGCCTCGCGAAAGAAAAACATCTTGGAGAAGGCATTTTTGCGGCGAATGTGGGCAGCTTGGATCGAAGCTTTCCCCTGGTTCAGTTTTGCGCAGTCTACCTGGTCGGCATCCCGGAAAAGAATCGTCTCCGGCCGTTGTACTGGATCCGGTATGACCTGCCTGACGGGAAGGATCGGGGGGTGTACGCCATCAATACCTCGGTCAATACGGGAGGGATGATAAACCTCCGCGGAGCGGAAGCATCCCAAGACTGGTCGATGTATATGGAAGTTCAGAAGCGCAATGAACGGCACTTTGCGGGCGGGTATCCAATACCAGAAGGCGGAATTGGGGCCGGCTATATGGCGGACAAGGATGGGGAACTGGCCTTTGGATTTACTGCGCAGGACGGCATCGAGACACTGCATCGATTCGTCGACGGTTCCTGGAAGAAATGTCCAGTGAATCTCGACGAGATCGATATTGTGGACTCCGGTGAAAAGCCGGGCCAATTGGTGGTGCGGGGGCCGCGCCAACCGGGGAAACCGCGGGCGCTTCAATTCATGGACGCCGATACCGGCCAATTGGGTGAGGTGTTGCTGGCGGATCCAGGCTACGACTTCAGCGGATGGCTTTATCGGCATCCAGTAACTCACGACATCGTGGGTCTCCACATGAGGACGGCAGGGCCGCAGACGATTTGGTTTACAGAAGCTTACCGGAGCTTCCAAAAGATTCTGAACGGCTATTTCCCCGGGAAAGTCGTCGAGATTATTGACTATAATAAGACGGAGACGCGCTTTCTCGTCGAGGTGCATTCCGATCAGCAGCCGGCGATCTACTATTGGGTGGATTTTGACAAGCACACGTTAGGCTTGGTGAAGAATTCAACCCCATGGATCGATCCCGCCAGGATGCGGCCGATGAACGTGATGAAATTCAAGACCCGCGACGGTCGGAAGCTCGACGCTTATGTCACGTTGCCGTCGGGGGCATCGAAGCAGCATCCCGCGCCTCTGGTGGTTTTGTCGCATGGCGGACCCTATGCTCGCGACGTTTGGGGATTCAACCCCGAGGCGCAATTTCTGGCCAGCCGCGGGTACGCCGTAATGCAGCCCAATTATCGGGGCTCGCCGGGGTATGACTGGATGTTTCCGGGCAAAGACCGGTACAACTTCCGGAAGATGAGCGATGATGTGACCGACGCCACCAAGGCGGTGCTGGCTTCCGGTCTGGTGGACCCGAAGCGGGTGGCGATCATGGGAGGTTCCTTTGGGGGATATTTGGCGATCTCCGGAATTGTCAACGAGCCCGAACTCTATCGCTGTGCCATCACGATCGCCGGGATATTCGACTGGGGAAGAGTCGTTCAGGACGAGAAGTACTACCAATACGACAGTCCGTCTTTTGGCTGGATGATACGGGAGCTGGGCGATCCAAAGAAACAAAAGGAGTACTTCGACTCGATCTCGCCGGTCCGGCATGTGGAAAAAATCCGTGTTCCCGTTTTCGTGGCGCATGGCAAGGACGACCCGGTGGCGGACATTTCGGAATCGCGGCGGCTGATCTCGGAGTTGAAGGAACATAACGTTCCGCATGAGGTGATGTTCGCGGGCGGCGAAGGCCACGGCTTCGGTCACTTGGGCAACCAGGTGGAACTGTACACCCGGATTGAGGCATTTCTGGCGAAGAATCTCGCTCCGGCGGACGCGGCTGTCGCCTCCGCGCGGTAGACAGGGAAATTCGCATATCGCGCGGATCTCCGGATCCCGCCGACTCAGCGGACGAGGCGGGGTACGGCCTCCTTCGCCCAGGCTTCCGCCGTCGCCGGGCCTATGGCGGACACATCGGAAGCCACGGCGACCCCGTCCGACAATACCGCGCGGGGCCGTCCGCGGAACTGCGCGCGAGAATCGTTCCGACGGCAGGAGTTCGCGTTAACGCAGTTTCACTTCGGCGGGCACGATGTTCCAGCCCTCCACCGCCAGGCGCGGCGCTTCGCCCGCGAGATCGGCGGTGGCAAAGGTGAGGTCCACCGAACACTGCTCGCCCGGAAGCAGGCTGATGTAATTGTCCTCGTAGAATACCGGCAGCACGCGCGCTCCCGAGGCCCCACGCAACACCTTGAGTCGGGTCATGAGCGCCACGGCATCGGTGGGATTGCCGAGAGTCACGGCGATGCGGGCGGTGGGACCGTCGGTCACCAGCCTGGCCTCCGTCGCCAAGGCGATCTTCGGCAGGGTCTCGAGGTCGCGACAGGAGGCGCCGGGGCCGTTGCTCCAGTAGAAATTGTCGTCGAGCGCGCGATCGCCCCGCTGCAGCCGTAGTTTGATGAACGCCGTGCCGGCGCCGGCCGGGCGCGGCGGCAGCGCAAAGGCCTCTACGGTCGAGGTGGCGGCCGCCGCGATGCCGGTTTGTTCGTGGCGGAGCAAATGACCCGCGAGATCATAAATCCACAGCGAAGCCGTGAGGCCGTCGATCGGGTCGGGGGTGTCGTTCGCGACTTTCACCCGGCCGGCGTCGCAGTCCCAGAGAATGTGCACGGGCCGGCAGGCAATCTTTGTCCCAAAATACGCCGCCGTCGGTTCGAAATAATAGTCGTAGAGCTGGCAGATCAGCGAGGGCCAGGCGGCTTGCGTCATCCACACGAGCGTGCCGCCCCCCTGGTGGGATTGCAGCGACTCGCAGATGGCCTTGGCCGATTCGTAGTTCACCATCTGGGCCTTCCGACAATAATCCTCGATGCCAGTGGCCGGACCGTAGCGTTCCTCGATCCGGCGCGTATAAAGCGGCATCCGCGGAGTCTGGTAGTCGTGCATCGCCCACAGGTCGTTGATCGGCCAGAGGCGGTCGGCCGGCAGCATGGCGCGCATGCTCTCCACCGGCGGCACACACACAATGCCCTGCTCGCTGTGAAACGTGCGGCCGCGGTTGGCGAAATACCATTCGGGATCGCGCACCTCGTAGGGACCGTGGCCGGTCACGGGGCCGGCGGCGGACTCGGGAAGATAGAGGCGCGTGCCGTCGAGCTCCGCGATCGCGGCGCGCATGCCGGCATCGAGTTCGGGCGGAGGCAGACCCTCGTTGCGACCGCAGTAGAGCGCGAGCGACGCGTGGCTGCGGACGCGCCGGATCTTGTCCCGCGCGCAGGTCAAAAACAGGGCGGGATCGGTCGGCGGCGGTCCATCCACCGGATTGGCCAGCCAGAAGTCGTCCCACACCAGGAGACCATAACGATCGCACGCGTCGTAGAAGGCCTGGCGTCCGACCATGCCCACCCAGTTGCGGATCATGACGAGGTTCATGTCGCGGTGCAGGCGGACGCGCAGGTCGTAGCCGGCGGTGTCGCAGTCGAGCATGCCCTCCTCCATGCCCCAGTTGCCCCCGCGGCAGAGGATGCGGCAGCCGTTGACCTTGAGGAAAAGAACCCCGGCGACGACCTCGTGGTCGATCTGGCGGATTCCGAAAGTGACCTGGCGCGTGTCGCTCATCACGCCGGCTTGTTCGACGGCCAGTTGGAGATGATAAAGGGGTTGCGCGCCGTACCCGTTGGGCCACCACAGCTGCGGATGGCGCAGCGCGAGTTCCGGCACGACATTGCGATCAAGCACGACCTCCCTGGACTCCGCCGGCGCGAGGCTGACGGGATACCGGAAATGAATTTCGCCAATCTGCCCGGTCAATTCGACTTGTTGCGGCCGGTCGGTGTGGTTGGCCAGCCCGGTGCGCACCGTGAGATTGGCGTGGGTCGTGTCCGGCAGCGGCAGCGCGGTGGTCACCCACGGATCGACCAGGGACACGTCACCGGTGCATTCCAGGCGCACTTCGTCCCAGATGCCGATGTTGCGGCCGCGGATCGTCGGCAGCCAGTTCCAACCGATGCTGGAGACGAATGTGGGGCTGTCGAGACCGAGGATGCCGCCGTTGTTGTAGCGGTGATGGAGGAGCTTGTGTGTCGGCAGGCCCGGATGCGCCACCCGCCGTACGCGCACCGCGAGGCAGTTCGTTTTCCCGGGGCGAGCCACCGCCGTGACCTCGAAGCGGCCCCGCAGGAAGGCGCGGTCGATCCGGCCGACCGCAACGCCGTTGCAGTAAATCTCCGCCTGCCAGTTGATGCCGTCGAACGCGAGCCAGAGCCGGCGGCCGCGGTCGGCCTCCGGCACCGTGAACGTGGCGCGATACCAGAAATCGTTGTCCGTAAAGTATGACTCCGACACCTGGTATTGCTGGTCGCCGATGCGCGGATCGGGGATCGCCCCGTGCCGGAGGTAGCTCGTCAGGACCGTGCCCGGCACGACCGCCGGCAGCCACGTGGCGTCGTCGAAGCCGGGACGGGAGATCATCTCGGGCGCGGCGTCCACGAACATCGCGTTTTGCAGTTTCCACGAACCGCCGGACATGACCAGCGACCCATCGTCGCGGGTGACAAAGGGCTCAGGCGCAGGTGGCCGCGGACCTGCCGGGCCCAGTACCTCAAACTCTCGCAACACGCAGCCGCGGTCGTTGGCATACATCGTCGCGATGAGGCGCATCTGCCGCGCCGTCAGCCCGTCGAGTGCGATCTCCTCGGTGCCGCCGGCCCCCTGTTCAGCTTGATAGACCATTCTCCAATGCGAAGCCGGCACCGGGTCATCCGAGACCTCCAGACGGTAGGCCGTTGCGAAACCCTCGCCCCAATGCAGCCGCACCCGTTGCATCAGCGCCCGACGCCCCAGATCGATAACGATCCACTGGCCTACTCCCGGACGACTCTCCCAATACGTACGTTCGCTCCCGTCGGTCGCGAGATGGGCAGTCTGATTATCATCGATGGCGCTGGATTGATACGCCGCGCGCTGGTAGGCCAGGTTCACCATCCCCGCCGGAGTTTGCTCCGCATTCAATCGGTCGGACATAGGCAGCAAGAGTATCAACAGGCACAAGATCGAGGCCCGCAGCCCGGGCCGGGCGAGGGGGAATGTGCAGGAAAACATGGTACACGAGAAGGAACAAACTCCGCACAAAGCAAGCTTCCGCCTGACTGCCAAGTGCGGTAATGTTGGGCGGGGTCGCCGCACCCCGCCGGGAATTCGAATTGCGCAAAACGATGGCGCGGTTCGGCGACCGCGCCCCACAACTTCCGACATTGCGATAATGTATGGCGGGGTTGCCGCACCCCGCCTCGCTCAATGAATCGGCGGGATCCGGCGATCCCGCCCTACATCCGATAGCATCGTTTCGATTGAGACCGGCATCAAGATTTGGGCTGCAGGTATTCCCGGAGGTACGCTACATCCAGGCTGATTTTTCGTTCGCCAGAGATCGCCAAAACAAACAGCACGTAAACACGATCTGTGGTTCGTTCTCCAACCGCCGTGACTAATCCGTCTGATTGTGAGCCCGCCCTCCACCGTCTCGTCGCGGTGCTTCCGACCCGCGTTCGTCGCAACTATCGCGGCGGATGGTTGCTCGATCGACTGGAGAGAATCGCGGCGCCTGCCGACTCCGATCGCCCCGAAAGCTGGATCGCGTCCACCATCGAGGCCGCCAACCCCGGCCTGCCGCCCAGGACTGCGGAAGGGCTTACGCGCATCAGGCTGGCCGTGGGGGCCGAAACGACCCTGGCAGCGCTCATCGCCAGCGCACCGGCTTTTTACCTCGGTGATCGCCATGTCGAAACCTTGGGAACGCAGTTGGGCTTCCTGGCGAAACTGCTCGACTCGTCGATGCGGCTGCATGTGCAGGCCCATCCGACGTCCGCCTTTGCCCGGGAGCATTTGGGCGCGCCATTCGGCAAGCTCGAGGTCTACTACATTCTGGCCATCCGCGACGGTATCAGGGGCAGCATCCGGCTGGGCTTCCAGCGTTCGCCCGGACGCGACCAATGGAAGCGCATCATCGAGGAACAGGATATCGCTGCCATGGATGCCTGTTTCGACCGCATTCCGGTGAAGCCTGGTGACATGTGGATTGTCCCGGG
>DASRKV010000347.1:0-5510 GCA_035648795.1 Opitutaceae bacterium | reverse complement strand
TCCGCTGACCGCAAGGCGGGCATGACAGGGATGTGGAGGTCAAGGCCCGAGGCGCCTGATCCCGATCTCGCCATGGATTCCTCTCCCAAGTCCTTGCCCATTTCTGCTCCGGACGTCATCGACGCCAAAGCGGAGGCGGAATTGACGCGGCTCCTTTATCGCACCGCGGGCTTCGGGCTGTTCTCCAATTTCGCGCTGGCGATCATTCTCGTCGCCGGGACTTGGACCTACGTTTCCCCGGCTCCCCGGCTGGCGTGGCTGACGGCCATCCTGGTCGTCTCGCTGGCGAGACTCGCCCTCTACGCCTCATTCGCTCGGGGCCGGCATGAGGACACCACCCTGGGGCCGTGACGGACCGCTTTCGGTGCCGGGGTCGTCCTCGCCGGATGCATCTGCGGGCTGGGCGGGTGGTTGTTCCTCGGCACCACCGCCTCTCTGCCTCGTTGCCTGGTAGTCTTCATCATCGCCGGATTGAACGCCGGTGCGTCCGTTGTATCTGCTCTATGTCATCACGTCACTGACCCCTGTCGTCGTGCGGTTCGCGGTGTACCAGGAAAGGGGCAGTTGGATCCTTCCGTTGATGACCGTCACGTACGCGCTGTTCCTCCTGAACACGGCCCAGCTCCATCTGGCCGATCTGCGCAGGTTCTATCATCTCATTTTTGAGAACGAAGAACTGGTGGACGGCCTCAGCCAGGCCAAGCGCCGCGCGGAGACGGCGAACCTGGCCAAGAGCGAATTCCTCGCGATCATGAGTCACGAAATCCGCACGCCGATGAACGGGGTCATCGGCCTGCTCCAATTGCTGCAGGATTCGCCCCTCACCCGGGACCAGCAGGAACAGGCGGCGATCGCGACCTCCTCGGCCAACACGCTCCTCCAACTGCTCAACGATATCCTCGACCTGTCCAAGATCGAGAGCGGCAAACTGGAATTCGAGGTGCTGGAGTTCTCCCCGGCCGAGTTGGTCGAGGAGGTCGTGACATTGCTGAAACCGCAGGCGGCGGAAAAGCGGCTGGAATCGCACCTGGTGGTCAGCCCGGATTTGCCGCGGACGGTGCGGGGAGATCCGCTTCGTTTGAAGCAGGTGGTGGTCAATCTCCGCGGCAACGCCGTCAAGTTCACGGAGAAGGGACCGGTGGAATTGTCCGTGACGGTGATGACGCGCACCAGCATCCAAGCCCGGTTGCGTTTCAGTGTGCGCGATACGGGTCCGGGAATTGACCCCGCCGCCCGGCCGAGGTTGTTCGAAAAGTTCACCCAGGGCGACAGCTCGGCCACGCGCCATCATGGCGGATCGGGTCTGGGGCTGGCGATTTCGCAGAACCTGGTCCGGCGGATGAACGGCGAAATCGGCGTTCACCGCACGCCGGAGAAAGGGTCTGAGTTTTTTTCGAGCGGTCGTTGCCTTTGGGGCCCGCGAGTCGCGGCCCGTGGGCCCAGCACGCGGCCGTGGAATCGTTGCCGCTGCTGCGGGGCCGGGTGTTGCTCGTGGCAGAGGAGAAGGTGAACCAGGGGGTCATCAAGAACCTGCTGGAACGGATGGGGCTGGAGGCGGCCGTGGTTGACAATGGCCACGAGGCGGTGGACCGGGCGGCGCGCGAACCGTGGAGTGCGGTCTTGCTGGACCTCCGGCTGCCGGGCATCGATGGCCTCGAGGCCGCCCGGCGCATCCGGCGTTGGCTGGAGAACCGGCTGCTGCCGCTCATTGCGCTGACGGCCCACGCGCGGGGGGCCGACCGCGCGGCCTGTCTCGACGCCGGCATGAACGATTTCCTGGCAAAACCCGTGAATCAGGCCGAATTGTGGGCCTGTCTCCAACGGTGGATCGGCGCGGAGTCGCCGCCCAATCCATCCTCGCTAGGCGCGGCCAAGGTAGCTGCCGTCGGCGGTGCTGACCTTGATCAGATCGCCGTTCTTGACAAAGAGCGGCGCTGAGACGACGAGGCCGGTTTCACAGGTCACCGATTTCTGGACATTGCTGGCGGTATCGCCGCGGATGCCCTCCGGGGCGTCGGTGACTCGCAACGTGACCGAAGAGGGAAGGTCGACGGTGACCGGGCGGTCATCGACGAAGAGCACTTCGACCTTGCCGTTGGCCACGAGGTAGTACTTGGCGTCGCCAATCATGGCGGCGCTCAACTCCACCGTTTCGTAGCTGCCGGGATCGATGAAGGAAAATTTCTCGCGGTCGGCATAGCTGAACTCCAGCGTCCGACGGTCCGTCGTCAACACGTCCATGGACTCCGTGGAGTTGAACCGTTGGTCGAACGAGCGGCCGTTCTTGAGATTGCGGAGCTTGGCCTGGACGAAGGCGCGCAGGTTGCCCGGCGTGCGGTGCTGGGTTTCCATCACGAGATAAGGCTCGTTGTTGAACTTGATTACCTGGCCTTTGCGGAGGTCGTTGGCGGATCCCATGGGAAGAGGCGAGAAGCGGGTTTGGTGTCGGGTAGAGGTGAGGGAGTAAGGAGTCGCGTCGCGCCCTGTCAAGCCAGCGGCAGCATGATCTCCGGGCTTGCCCTTTTGGTGTGCCGTCTGACACTGCGCGAAACCCATGAAGCAAAGGACGATCCTGCGTGAGGTATCGTTGAGCGGCAGCGCGCTGCACACCGGCGAACAGGTCACGCTGGTGATGAAGCCCGCGCCCGCCGGCAGCGGAATTGTCTTTCGGCGCGTCGATCTCGCCGGTCAGCCCGAGGTGAAACCCCGCGTCGACCAGATCGTCGACCTCGTGCGGGCGACGACGATCCAATCGGGCCATGCGAAGATCTCCACGGTGGAACATGTCCTGAGCGCCCTGTACGGTTGCGGCATTGACAACGTGGTCGTCGAAATGAACGCGAGCGAGCCGCCGATCATGGATGGATCGGCCAAGCCGTTTGTGAACCTGATCCTGGAGGCCGAGCCGGTGGAGCAGGAGGCGGAGCGGGTGTTCTTCGTTCTGGACCAGCCGGTCTCGGTGACGCGCAACAACTCCTCCCTCATCGCCCTGCCCGCCGATACGCTGAAGATCTCCTGCACGTCCGCCGACGACCGCGGCAGCCACACCCAGCACCTGTCGTTGGGGATCGATCCCGACACCTACATCACGCAGATCGCCGCCGCCCGGACCTTCACCATCTACGAGGACATCGAGGAACTCATCAAGCTGGGCAAGATCAAGGGCGGCAGCCTGGACTGCGCGATCGTCATCAAGGGCGACAAGATCATCTCGAAGGAACCGCTGCGCTTCAAGGACGAGTTCGTGCGCCACAAGATCCTCGACATGATCGGCGACCTGATGCTGCTCGGCCTGCCGCTGAAGGCGCACATCATCGCGACCCGGCCGGGCCACGCGATCAACGCCGAATTGACCAAGGCCCTTTACGCCCGCTGGGAGGAGCTGAAGAACGGGGCGAAGAAGAAGCCGCTCCCCCGTCCGAAGCGGGTGCTGGCGACCGAGACGTCCCTCGATATCCGCCGGCTCCTCGACACGCTGCCCCACCGGTATCCCTTCGTGATGGTCGACCGCGTCGTGGAATTCGTGGGGGAGGACGAGCTCGTCGCGATCAAGAACGTCACGATCAACGAGCCCTTTTTCGCGGGCCACTTTCCGGGCAATCCCGTGATGCCCGGCGTGCTGCAGCTCGAGGCGATGGCGCAGGCGGCCGGCGTGCTGCTGCTGCGGCGCGGTTCCGCCGAAGGCAAGGTGGCGCTGTTCATGAGTGCCGACCAGGTGAAATTCCGCAAAGCCGTTCGTCCGGGCGACCAGCTCGTCATCAACGCCAAGCTGACCCGGACGCGCGGCAACAAGATCGCCACCGCCGAGGTCACGTGCAGCGTGGACGGCCTGGTGGTTTCGTCCTCGGAGCTCATGTTCACGGTGGTCGACGAGGAGAAGATGGAGTGAGCGGAGCATGGCTGCCCAAATCCATCCCACCGCCATCATCGAACCGCAGGTCCAGCTCGGGACCGACGTCGTCGTCGGTGCCTACGCGTATGTCGGCGGCGCAGCGGTGATCGGCGACGGCACGGTGGTGCACCATCATGCCACGGTCGAAGGCCACACGGTGCTGGGGCGGCAATGCGAGGTGTTTCCGTACGCGGCGATCGGCACGAAGACGCACGACCTGAAGTTTCGGGGCGGGGATCCGGGCCTGCGCGTGGGCGACCGCAATGTTTTTCGTGAATACGTCACCGTCCACTGCGCCACCAAGGACGGCGGGTTCACCGTGCTCGGCGACGACAATGTCATCCTGGCCTACAGTCATGTCGCCCACGATTGCGTGATCGGCGACCACCTGGTCATGAGCAGCCAGTCCGCGCTGGCGGGTCATGTGATCGCCGAGGACTACGTGAACATCGGATGGGGCACGGGCGTGCACCAGTTCTGCCGCCTGGGTGCCCATGCGATGCTGGGCGGGCTGGCCAAGGTGGTCCAGGACGTGGCCCCGTTCATGATCGCCGACGGCAACCCGGCGGTGATCCGTTCCATCAACAAGGTGGGCCTGGAGCGCAGCAACTTCAGCCCCGCGCAAATCGAGCGCGTGAAGCACATCTACCGCATTCTCTTCCGCGAAGGACTCAACCGCGCGCAGGCGATCGAGAAGCTGCAGGCGCACCCGGAGGCGGCCAGCGCGGAGTTCCAGCACCTGCTGGCCTTCAGCGCCGCCAGCGAGCGCGGGATGATGCCCGGCCATTAGCTCCCCGCGCCGCCCACTCACTTCTTCTTGTAGACCGTGGCCGGATCGAAGAGCCGCTCGGCGGTGTAGCGGAGCTGGAACGAGGGATCGTCCAGGCTCCCGAGCCGGCGGTAGAAGCACGACCGGTAACCATTGTGGCACGCGGCGTTGGCGGCGCCGGTCTGTTCCACCTTGATCAGCAGCACGTCCTGGTCGCAGTCGGTGAAAAGCTCCTGCACCACCTGCACATTCCCGGATTCCTCTCCTTTCATCCACAGCTTGTTGCGCGAGCGGCTCCAATAGGTCGCCTTCTTCGTGCTCAACGTTCGTGCGAGCGACTCCGCATTCATGAACGCGAACATCAACACCTGGCCCGTGCTGGCGTCCTGGGTGATGCAGGGAATCAGACCGTCGGAACCGAATTTCGGCTGCAGCGTGGTGCCGAGTTCGATTTCTTGCGTCGTTGTGCGGGCGGGGAAGGCGGTGGCGCTCATGGGTGGAAAATAAAAGGAAGGATGGAAATGAAGGGCCGCTAGACCAACTGCAACAGGTATTCGTAGGCGTAGAGGCCGGTGCGGTGGCCGTCGCTGAAATCGAAGCGCAGCGCATAGTTGCCGATCCGTTCCCAACCGGTCACCACCACTCCCGAAAAATCGCGGGGACCGTGCCCGCCGTGCTGCTGGCCGAAAACGTCCCGCTCGCCCTGGGTTTCCGCGCTGGGCGAGGCGGCGCGCAGGCGATCCGCCGGATAATAGGTTTCCCGGCCATCCGACCAGCGGATGGCGATCTCGGAACCGATGATCTGAATGTCGACCGGCGTCAGCATGGAATCCCCGTGGAAGTTCCGGG
>DASRKV010000346.1:0-8349 GCA_035648795.1 Opitutaceae bacterium | reverse complement strand
CCGGGTTGGCGCCAGTTCGGCCAGTCGATGACCCGCCAACGGGCTGCCCGGCGGCACCACCACGACCTCGATCCGCACCTCGTCAAAATCGGCCGTGGCGGGCTCGGCTGCCGACACGGTGGCCAGGAACTTCTTCGCCGCAATCATCTGCGGCCCGGAGCCCTTCGAAGACGCGATCCACCTGCGTCCGGTGCGGCGTCTCGGCGACAATGGCGCCGACCAGAAATGCGCCCAGCGCCAGCGAATAGCCGGCGCGCTGGGAGAGCACCGCCATCGTGAGGAGAAGCCCGGCCACCACGAGCGTCTGCAACTCCTCGGCCGCGCTGATGCTCAGTTTGCGCAGGATCCAGGGCACGATGAGCAGGCCGCCGACCCCGGCGAGGACCACGAAGGCGCCGAGCAGGCCCAGCGTCTCTCCCAACCGGGCGGCGCCCGGCCGCCCGACCTGTACGAACGAGCTGAGCAGCGTCGACATCACGACGGCCACCACGTCTTCCAATACCGTGATGCCGGTCGCCAGTTGCCCGACTTTCTCGTGGGTGACTCCCGCCTCCGCCAGCACCTTGCTGATCACGGCGGAGCTCGAGACCATGAGCATGCTCGCCAGGAAGAAGCTCTCCGTGAGGCTGAAGCCGAGCATCGTGCCGACCAGCCGCGAGAGGTTGAAGACGATGACCGCACCGATGAGCGTCGCGATCAAGAGCGCGAGCCCGAGCCGCCGGAGCTTGCGCAGACTCAGCCGCAGGCCGATGGAAAAGATCAGAAAGATCAGCCCGACCTGCGCCAGCGTCGCGATGCGCCCGCTGTCATGCACCAGCGAAAAGGGCGGCGTGTACGGCCCGACGACCATGCCGGCCACCAGATAGCCCACGACCACCGAGAGATGGAGCCGCTGACAGATCCAGCCCACCACCCCGGCCACCAGCACGACGACCGCCAGATCTTGGATGAAGTTGATGCTCGGCATGGCCGGATCGCGTGCGCGTCTTCGCGCTTCACAAGGCTCCGAAATCCTTCGCGGTCAAGCGCATCCTGCTCCGGCCCGCGGGGCGCATCTCCGAATTGTCGGTTGTCCGATGTGGCATGGGCATCTTGCCCATGTCTGGAGAGCTCTTCCAGCCACGAGCGAGACGCCCGTGCCACTTTCGGCAACATTCGCAAACCACCGACAATCCGGAGATGCGTCCGCTCGCGCGCCGTACTCAAATATCTTTGACAATTGCTGGGGCCAGCGATTGCTTTGCTTGGGTCGCCCACCCGCCGCTTCACCCTAACGACATGGCCAGCAATTTGTTTGGTTATTTTTCGAACGATATCGGGATCGACCTCGGTACCGCCAACACACTGGTGTACGTCAAGGACAAGGGCATCGTCTTGCGCGAGCCTTCGGTGGTCGCGATCAGCACGTCAACGCGCAAGGTTCTGGCCGTCGGCGAAGAGGCCAAACGCATGCTGGGCCGCACGCCCGGAAACATTCAGGCCATCCGGCCGATGAAGGACGGCGTCATCGCCGACTTCGACATCACCGAGGCGATGTTGCGGTATTTCATCCGGAAGGTGCACAGCAACGCCTTTCGTATCGCGCCCCGGGTCATCATCGCGATTCCATCGGGCATTACCGAGGTCGAAAAACGCGCGGTGAAGGAGTCGGCGACCCACGCGGGCGCGCGGGAGGTCCTCACGATTGAGGAGCCGATGGCCGCCGCGATCGGCGTCGGCCTCCCGGTCGACGAACCCGCCGCCAACATGATCGTCGACATCGGCGGCGGCACGACCGAGATCGCCATCATTTCGCTGGCCGGCGTCGTGTTTTCCAAGTCGATCCGCGTCGCGGGCGATGAGCTCGACAACGCGATCATCAATTACATGAAGCGGGCCTACAACCTCCTGATCGGGGAACGCTCCGCGGAAGAGATCAAGATCCGGATCGGCTCCGCCTATCCGCTGGAGGAGGAACTGGCGATGGAGGTCAAAGGCCGTGACTCCGTGGCCGGCCTGCCCAAGACCATCCATGTCACCTCGCAGGAAATCCGCGAAGCGCTCGGCGACACGATCACGGCGATCGTCGACGCGGTCCGCTATGCGCTCGAGCGTTGTCCGCCGGAGCTCTCGGCCGATCTCGTCGATCGCGGTTTTGTCATGGCGGGCGGCGGTTCGCTGATCCGCAATATCGACCGTTTGCTCAGCGAGAAAACCGGCCTGCCCGTGACGGTGGCCGAAGATCCCCTCAGCGCCGTGGCGAACGGCACCGGGGTCGTGCTCAGCGATCTGAATTTCCTGCTGCCGCATTTCACGAGCGAGGCGAAGAACTGACGCGCCTGCGCCCTGCCGCCGGCGCCGGGCACCGAGATCGGACGGAAATATTCGGATCGATTCATGCCGTCGGTCGATTAAGAACTTCCCGCTGCCCGTGTCATTCAAGCGTTTCGATCAGGCCAAACCATTTGTCACTCTGGGGATCATCGTGCTCGCGTGGCTGCTGTTGCCCGTGGCGGTGAAATCATTCCTGCGGGTCACGTTTTCCGAACTGCAGGCGCCCATCGAGGTTACCGCCTCCTACGTCCGCGATCTGCAGGAGTTCTGGGCGGACCGGGCGCATTCGAAAAACGAACTCATCGAGGCGGCGCGCGACCTCCGCCACGTTTACGCCGGCTATGAATTCCAGGCGCAGCAGACGGAGGCCCAGCAAGCCGAGATTGCACGCCTCGAGCAACTCGTCCGCCTGCCGTCCAATCCCAACTTCCGTCTCGAGCCGGCGCGCGTGTGCCGGCGCGACTTGTCCGGCTGGTGGCAGCAGCTCACCATTCGCAAGGGGTCCAACTACGATCTGCCGGTCGGCGCGCCCGTCGTCTACAGCGGCGGCGTCGTCGGCCGCGTGCGGGAGGTCCGGGCCTACGAGGCCGATGTCGACCTTGTCTCGAGTCCGCGCATGCGCCTCGCCGCCAACTTCGAGGACGACACGCGCCCGGTCAGCTATCAGGGCGGAAACAATCCTCCGCTGGCTCCGGCCCGCGGCCTGGTGGAATTCGTGCCCCCGGACATCGTCATCTATTCCTCCGCTCCCCGCCGGCTCGTCACGTCGGGCCTTGGCGAATTCCCGCCCGGCGTGACCATCGGCTATGTGACGCGGCTCGAGACCAGCGCGGACGGCTTGTTCCAAAGCGGCGAAGTCTCCCTCGACCCGCGTCTTTCGGAGTTGACCGAGGTCACCGTCCTCGTCCCGCTGCAACCGAACTGAACGGCACGCCCGGCCCATGGTCACGTCCGCCCCCGAACTTTTCCCCGCCCCATGTACCGCCGCTGGCTGATCGTCTTCGCCACCACGCTGTTGCTCTGGTCGCTGGTCGGCCAGGTCAACCACTACCTGGCGCCCCTGGGCGTATCGCTCGCGGTCGGGGGATTGCTCGTGACCTTCGCCGCCTTGCGATTGAGCCTCCGCAACGGCCTGACCGCCACGATTCTCATCGCGCTCGCGGTCGACGCCGTCGAACCGGTGCCCCATGTCGGCCACCATCTGTTCTACGGCCCGCACCTGCTGCTTTTCACGGCCGCGCACGTCCTGATCTTCCACCTGCGGACGCGGTTTCCGCGCGAGGAGACGCTGTTCGCCCTCGGCACGGCGCTGCTGGCAAACCTGGGGCTTTTCCTTGGCCTCTCCTTTATCTACGTCGAGCTCGACGCGCCCGCCGCGTCCGGCGCGGTTTCGCTGCGCCTGTTTGCCGACCTGGGCTGGTCCCAGTTGTTCATCCTGGCGGTCGCACCCTGGTTCCTGTCGCTGCAGCGGCGCGCGCTGGAACTGGGTCGCGTCGATCTCGCAGAGGAAAATCACCGGTTCTACTGAACGTCGCCGCGTCTCCCGCGATCTTGCCGTTTTCCGGCCGGGCGCCATCGTGGCTGGCACGTCCCCGGCCAATTCGGCCGGTCGGGCTTTCATCACCGTGAGCATCATCGAATCCTACCGACCGCAGCGCCCCCGCCTCGTGTTCTTTCAGGCGCTGTTCGCCGCGATGCTGCTGGTGCTGGCCGGAGGGCTGGCCTACCGCCAGCTCATCCGGTACGGCGATTACGGGGAACGCGAGCGCCTGCAGAACCAGCGCCGCGTCCTCGTTCCCGGACCGCGAGGAAACATCTACGATCGCGACAACCGCCTGCTCGTGGGCAACCGCTCCCGGTTCGCCGTCACGCTCTATCTCGACGAATTGCGCCGCGAGTTTCGCCGGGAGTACATCGAGGTGGTCCGCCGGTACCGCGAGAGCGAGGCCGCGGGCGACATCACGCGGAACGACCGGCCCTCGCCCGCCCAGTTCGAGCAGATTGCCCGCGCGCAGGTGGTCCAGCGTTACCTCGACCAGATCAACCGGCTGCTGGGCCGTGACGAGAAGGTCGACATGCGCCAGCTCAATCGTCACTTCCAGCAGCAACTCCTGCTGCCCTATGTCCTGCTCGACGATTTAAAGCCCAAGGAATTCGCCCGCCTGCTCGAGCGGCTGCCGGTCCAATCTCCCCTGCAGGTCTACACCTCCAGCACCCGCTACTATCCGAACGGCTCCACCGCCGCCCATGTGCTCGGCTACGTCCGCGCGACGGACGAGGTGGCGGGAGACGAGCTGAACGGCGAAGACCTCAAGACGTATGCGTTCAAGGGCACCGTCGGACGGGATGGACTCGAATTGCAGTACGACCCGTTGCTGCAAGGCGATACGGGCAGCGCGATCTTTCGCGTCGATCCCGCCGGATTTCGCGTCAATCCGCCGCTGGAGAAGCACGCGCCCCGGCAGGGGGAACGGCTCGACATCAGCCTGGATCTCGACCTGCAGGCGGCCGCCGAGAAAGCGATCGATCAATTCGAGACGCTCAAGGGCGCGGCGGTCGCGCTCGATGTGCGCACCGGCGAGGTGCTGGTCCTCGCGAGCAAACCGGATTACGACTTGAACGAGTTCTCCCCGCACCTGAGCGAGGCTGCCGCCCAGAAGATCCACGAGAGTGGGGCGTGGACGAACCTGGCGATCGCCGGCGTCTATCCGCCAGGCTCTACCTTCAAACTGGTCACCGGCATCGCGGGCCTGCGCAGCGGCCTGATCTCCGTCGACGGATTCACCGTGGACTGCGAAGGCACCGTGCGGATCGGCAACCGCACCTTCTACTGCGACAAGACCGCGAGCGGCTACGCCCACCACGGCATCATCGCCTTCCGCGAAGCCATCGCGCAAAGCTGCGACATCTATTTTTACAAGGTGGGAACCACGATCGGCCCGGACGCGATCGCCGCGGAAGCGCGCCGCTTTCACCTTGATCAGCCGACGGGGATTGACCTGCCTTACGAAGTCCGGCGCATGCTGATCCCGGATCCGGCCTGGAAAAAGCGGGTCAAGGACGAGGCCTGGTTTGCCGGCGACACCGCCAACATGGCGATCGGCCAGGGCGATGTGGGAGTCACCCCGATGGATATGGCGTGCTTGGTGGCGTCCTTGGCGCGCGGCGAAACGACGACCCGGCCCACGCTGCTCCACGATCCGCACCGCGCCCGCCAGCACACTGAGCCGATCGGGCTCACGCCCGCGCAATATGCCGCGCTCGTTGACGGCATGGAGGGATGCACGATCAACGGAACGGGGAAGATCTTCGCCACCCCGACCTACGGCATCCCCGGATTGCGGATCGCCGGCAAGACGGGCACGGCGCAGACCACGCGGGATGGCAACAAGATCAATATCGCGTGGTTCGTCTGTTTCGCCCCGGTCGAGGACCCGCAAATTGCGGTGGCGGTCGCGATCGAAGGCGACACGCCGGGCGAGAGCTTTGCCGGCGGGCACTATGCCGCGCCGGTGGCGCAAGCGGTGCTGAAGACCTGGTTTGAAAAATCCCAACGCGTGGCCGCGCCCGCCGCACGCATCGCCGTCAACTGATCAGGATTCCGGGGCGTTCGCGCGGTTCCTCCCGCCCGATCGACGCCGCGCCGCCCGGCGGGCCCGCCGGAAAACCGGCGGCGGCTTCGGCCAGGTCGACCGCGGTCCATAGCGCAGGCGCTGCAGCTCCGCCATGACCGCGCCACTCTCGACCTGCGACCGGCCGCTTGCGCCCAGCTTGCGCAGCCAACGTCCCGCTTCGCGGCGCACGGGATCCATTCCCTCCCGCCGCCCGCCGCGGACCCGCCACCACCAGGCGCGACCGCGGCGCCACCACAGCATGCCGGCCGACGCCGCCGCGATCGCGCCGCCCAGCCAACGCAACACCCGCCACGCCGCCCACGGACGATCGAGCCAGCCCCGCAGCGCGGCGGACGCGTCTTCCAACAGCGCCTGCACCGCTTCCCCGAAACGACTCGTGGTTTCCTTCAGCCCGACGATCAGGGCGAGCTGCGTTCGCTGGTCGAAACTGACGATCCTCCGGTACCAGAGAATGTGCACGGCATCCAGGCGTGCCCTCCAGGTGCGGTCCAAACGCCGCGTCAGCATGCCGGATCCGTCGGCGACACTTCGGGGATCCGCGTTGACCGGCACCGCACCGTCGGTGGGGTCGACCCGGATCCATCCGGTGCGACCGTCGTAGATCTCGCACCAGGCGTGTGCGTGGGAATTGCGCACCATGAGATAATCCTCATAGGCATTCCAATCCCCGCCCTTGAATCCGGTCACCGCCCGCGTCGGGAAACCCGCGGCGCGCGCCAGGAGCGTAAAGGCGGCCGCGAACAATTCGCAATTCCCCGGATGGTCCGAATCCATCCAGGCCACCACCCGATCACGGTCTCCGCCGGGCAATTCCACCTTCAGCGAATAGCGGTGTCGATCGGTCAACCAGCGGTGCGCCCGCACGGCAAACTCGGCCGCACTCCCCGTGACACCCCCGGGCATGCGTCCGGCCATCTGCTGCAGCGCGGTCACGTCGGCGGGCCGGTCCGGCAGTTCCAGCGTCGTGAGCGGATAGGTCGTCTGGGCTCGCGCCGGGCTGTCGCCACCCGCGGAGTCGACCGTCGGGGCCCGCGGGGTCTGCCGGGCCCGACGCAAGGCTTCGCCGAACACCCGATCCGGCATGAAACCGTCGGTCGCCATTCCTTCCACGCGATAAGCCGTCATGGTCACCGGCTCGTTGCGCAGCGCCACGACACCCAACGGACCGTGTTGCTGCACAGATTGCGGCTCGCGGAACTGCAGCCGCGCAAACCGGCCCGCGAGGGGCAGGAACCGGCTGATTCCCGATTCGAGATAGAAGGTCCACACCACCGGCGATCCGGGAGATCCCGGCGCGCCGCGCAGGTACGAAGTCGTCTGGCCGCTCCGCGTCAGCTCGGCTTTCAGCCGGCGGGAGGTCCGGAACTCCCCGTCGCCATATTCGTCCAGCACGACCATCCGCCAGTACGGCATCGCGGGAATGCGCGCCGGATCGGAAACGTCGACGCGGAGCGCAATCGAGTCGTCCTGCTGGATGTCAACCACGTCGCCGAAACGGATGGAATCCGAAAATCCTGTGCGACTCTGCTTCGTCAGGAAACGGTCGAGGAACAAGCCGCTGTCGATCTGAAAGCGGGGGATCGCGAGGAAGAGCAGCGCCGACACCGCCACCACTCCGATGAAGAGCGCGCCGCCCAACGGGAGCAGCCGCCAGTCGACGACTTCCCGGAGGCGGCGGGCGAGGCGCCGCCAGTGAACTGCCGTCCAGTCCGGCGGGGCGCCGTTTCCCGCCGGCCCGGCCGCCTCCGGCCCGGGACCGGCCGCACCGGCGGCGGCCCCGGCCTCCGCCGCCTCCGTCAACGTGATGACGAACAAGAAGGCCAGCGTTCCGGCGGTGAAAACCAGAATATGCAGCGCGAATGCCAGCGAAACCGTGAGCACGCCGGCCACCATCACAAGGAACAGCCCGAGCACGATGATCTGCAGGTCGTCGCGCTTCTTCCGGTAGCTGACCACGCGATACAGCAGGAGCATGAAATCCAGGTGAATCATCGCCGGCAGCAGCTCCGCACTCGAATAAAAGTCCCACGCGAAGAGCGCCACGATGACCGGAAAAGCGAACCGATGTGCCAGGGGAGGCACGCGCGCCGGCAGATCGGGCCGGGCCAGCACCGCCAACCCGGCCGCGGTCGTGACCGCCGCGAGCAGCCAGGCGTCGATCTCCAGATAACCGACCGTCGAGATGGAAATCAGGACCAGGAGACCGCCGAGCAGCCAGCGCAGCTGCCGCAGTTCATCGACGCTAAGCTGTGGCCGTCTTTTGTCCATCGACGTACGCCGCCACGCCCCGGGATCCTTCCGGGGCAAAGGTGACCACCCGGCGGCGGGCCTGGTCAGCCCGAACTGCGCCGCCGGCGTCCGAGCCTACCGCCCGCCCCCCGCCTGGGCTGGCACTCTCCGG
>DASRKV010000345.1:0-5028 GCA_035648795.1 Opitutaceae bacterium | reverse complement strand
CACCCCGCCCGCCGGGAAAAATGCCCTCTCCGCCTGTTCCCCAGAAGCCGGCCGCGACCCCGCCGACTGAACTCCCGTCCCCGTCGGCGGATCACTCGCCGCCGCCGGAGGATCCTCCTTATCCTTATCCTTGATGGGCGGCAGGGAGTCCAGCGATGGCTCGTGCAGTGCTATTTCTCTCATGACCGATGATGCCGAGCCCGTGCGCATTCCGATCACCGGCGAACTGGATCTCCATACTTTTCGCCCGGCCGAGGCCGCCAGCGTGGTGGAAGCGTATCTCGCTGCGTGCCGCGGGCGCGGGCTGACCTCGGCGCGAATCATCCATGGGAAAGGCACCGGCGCCCTGCGCGAAACCGTCCATGCGCTGTTGCGGCGTTCGCCGCTCGTGGAATCTTTCCGCCTCGGGGACGAAACCAGCGGCGGCTGGGGAGCCACGGTGGTGCGAATCAAACCGCGATCCGGTTGAGGGGACACCTGCCGTTCATCCGTTTTCGTGGCCCGGTGTCACGGCGTGATTGTGCTGCCCGCGAAAATTGCCATACTGGGCGTCACCCATGAATACTACCGTCTTTTACGGGCTGGTCCTCGCCGCGGGCAACATCGTGCTCACGCTCGTCGGTTTCTTCGTTGGCTTTCAAACCGACAAAATGGCTGAAGGGCGTTGGTTTGGCTTCCTTCCCCTCGTTCTCGGCATTGTCGTGACCTGGCTTGGTCTCAAAGCCGTGCGAGAAGAAGCGAAGGACAAGTCTCTGAGCTACGGCAAAGGAGTTGGGTCGGGCGTGCTCATCCATCTGTACGCGGGGGTGCTCGGCTCGATCTATGGCTTCATTCACTTCACGTTCATCAATCCGAACTTCGTCGACTACATGATGGATGCGGCGCGCCAGAAATGGGTGCAGGCCGGCATCAGCGACGCCCGGATGGAGGGCATGGAAAAAGGCATGAGGTTCATGTTCTCGCCGGCGATGATGTCCATCTGGGGAATCATTCTGGCGGTGCTCTTCGGACTGGTGGTCGCGTTGGTGGTCTCCGCATTTCTGAAGCGGGCGCCGCCAGCCGCATTCGACGACGCGCCGCCCGCCGTGGCCCCATAAACTATCGCCGTTCACGGCCGGCCGGACCGACGGCCTTTCGACGACGGACAAAACAAAGAGGCCGGAACCCCGCGGTTCCGGCCTCCGAGTTAACTGACTGGACGTGCCGCTGGCTTAGCGACCGCTCTGACTTCTCAGCTTTCGCCGGTAGTCAATGGCGGCCACGGCCATAAGCGCGATCACCGCACCGTACCCGAAAAGGGTGTAGATGACGTCGAAGTCATTCACCCTTTCCTGACCACGGCCGAGGAAGACCGCTACCGCGAGCACGACGCCCGCCGGCACGAGTTTCATCAGCTTACTGTCGTAGTTCATTTTTTATCTTCTGTTTCAGGTTAATAGCCCCTTTCGAGGCCGCGGACAGTATACCCCAAGCTTGTGATTAAAAAAATTGCATGATCCAATGCCTCCCATAGGATTTACCTATGGAACTGTACCAACTTCGCTACTTCTTGGCTGTCGCCGACAACGGCAATTTCACACGGGCATCGGAGCGATGCAATATATCACAACCATCGTTAAGCCAACAGATTAAGAGTCTTGAATCGGAGCTTGGCCATAAGTTGTTCCACCGGTTGGGCCGACGCGCCGTGCTCACCGAGGCCGGACAGGTCTTCCTCGATCGCGTGCGTCGAATCCTCCTGGCCGTCGAGGATGCCTCCAAGGAACTGCGGGACAGCCCGACGATAGAGCGGCGAATCAAGGTGGGCGCTGTGCCAACGCTGGCCCCCTTTCTCCTTCCGCTGATCCTCGAGCGTTGCCGCGCACTCTACCCTTATCTGCTGGTGCAGATCCATGAGGATTTTCGCCCGGATCTCGTGCGCGGTGTGGCCGAGGGAGACCTCGACCTTGCCGTCATCCCGCAGCCCATCAAAGACTCCCGGCTTTCGGTCGAAGTGCTCTATCAGGAGCCGCTGCTGCTGGTGGTCGGCAAGGGGCACCGGTTGGCGACGAAACCCGCGATCGCCGCGCGCGACCTGGCCGACGAGAGCTTCGTGCTCCTCGGCCATACGAGCACCCTTTCAGCGGAAATTGAGCGGTTCTGCGGCGATCACGACTTCGTCCCCAAGCTGGGCCACCGTTGCTCCCAGGTAAGCACCGTCAAGGCATTGGTGGCGCTGGGTCCGGGGATTTCGATACTGCCACGAATCGCCATCCGGCCAGATGACGAGAAGAACCTGGTTTACCGGGAAATCGGCGGCCGCGTGCCCACCCGCGAAGTGGTGATCGTTCGTCATCTGCAGCGCTACCAGACGAAGGGAGCCGAGTTGTTTCTTCAGGTGTTGCGCGCGGCTGTCGCGGAACTCGCGGTTGCAGGGAAAGCTACCACCCACGATCCGGCTTCCGTTTAGCCGGGACGATGCAGTCGGCTGTAGGGCGGGATCGCCGGATCCCGCCGTTTCACCGAGGGAGGCGGGGTACGGCGACCCCGCCCTACAAGGCCGCACCGGACATTCCTCGGAACTGCGTGCGACAAGCGCCCCGACTGCAGGAGTCCAGCTTAGCCGGAGTTTTGCCGTCGAAAGTCGAGTGACCAGTGACAAGCGCCAAATCGAACGCGGTGGAACTGGCTGGCAGCTTGATGGCGTAAAACATCCGGTCCAGCCTGTCTTTCGGGTTTGCCGACGCTTCGATCCTCCATTAGTATGTCGGATCTTATGATCGATCTCATCAAAAAAACCCTCTTGGCGGGCGTCGGCGCGACCATCATCACCAAAGAGAAAGTGGAAGAGGCGATGCAGGATTACATCCGGCAGGGCAAGGTCTCGGCCGGAGACGCCCGCATTATGGCCGACAAAATCGCTGAACAGGGCCGGAAAGAGTTCGAGACGATGAGTGCGGAACTGGCCGCCAAGCTGAAGGAACTCGCGGAGAAAGCCGACTTCTCGCACAAGGCGCGGATCGAAGTCCTGGAGGCGCGCGTGCGGAAACTGGAGCAGGCTTTGGCCGCGCGCGAATCCGGCCCCGCCGCCTGATTCTTTCCGCCCGCCGACCCCCATGCCGGGCGTTTCCCTCAAGCCCTTCGACCTGCTGGCCAACGCCGTGCGGGCCAAGGAAATCGTGGTCGTGCTCGTCCGCTACGGTTTCGCCGAGATCATCGAGCAAATCGAAACCCCGGGCGCCTGGTGGCAGCGTTTCGTGCCCACGCCCCGCGAGCATCGAAGCACCTACGAGCGCATCCGGCTCGCCGCCGAGGAACTTGGACCGACCTTTGTGAAGTCCTGCCAGCTCCTCAGCATGCGGCCGGATCTCGTGCCGCCGGCGCTGGTGCTGGAACTGCAGAAATTGCAGGACGCCGTTCAGCCCGTGCCCTTTGCCCAGATGCGGGAGGTCATCCTGGAGGAAATGGAATGCGAACTTGCTGACGTTTTCAGCGAGTTCAATGAAACGCCAGTCGCTTCCGCCTCACTCGCCCAGGTCTACTTTGCCCGGCTCAAGTCCAACGGCCGCGAGGTGGCGGTGAAGGTCCAGCGGCCCGATCTGCTGAAGACGGTGGAAGCGGACTTTGACCTCATCGCCTTTTTTGCCGCGCGCATCCACCACTACGTGACCCGCCTGCGCCCCTACGATCTTCCGGCGATTGTTGACGAAATCCGCGCCGGCCTGATCCAGGAACTCGACTTCCGGCACGAAGCGCGCAACCAACAGTTCTTCAACGCGCAGAACCCGACCGCGGACAAGGTCTATGCGCCGGAGGTCGTCGGCGAATTCGCCACGCGCCGGATGCTGGTGATGGAACGCGTCACCGGGCGCCGGGTGGATCAGGCGGCGCTGACCCCCGAACAAGGCAAGGCGCTGGCGCAGGCCGGCGCCACGTCCTTGCTTCACCAGATCCTGATCGCCGGTTTTTTTCACGCCGACCCGCATGCCGGCAATGTGCTGGTGACCGCTGATGGTCGCCTATGTCTGCTCGACTGGGGTCTGGCCGGCCACCTCACCCGCCGGCTGCGCTACACGCTCGCCGACCTCTTGATGGCCGCAGCCGCGCATGATGCCGAGCAGATCGTCCAGATCGGCATGAGTCTTGCCGGTCCGCGGGCCAAGCCCGACTACCGGACGATGGAAAAGGAAGTCACGATCGTTCTCCGGGAAAATCTCAACTTCGCCACGGGCGACGAACAGATTGGCCGGCTGGTCCTCAAGCTGATCGAGATTTTCGGCCGCAACGGCATCAGCGTGTCACGGGACTACGCGCTCATGGCCAAGGCCGTGCTCTCCATCGAGGAAGTCGGCCGCACCCTGGATCCCGCATTTGATCTTCGCCAATTCGCGCGCCCGGTGCTGCGCGAACTCCACCACGAGCGATGGAGCCCGGGAGCGTTGCTCGCCAAAACGCGCACGTTTTTTGCCTCCGCGGTCGGGCGGCTGGGCGACGTGCCCGCGGAGCTCGACCGCTTGCTCCGGCGGCTGGAACAGGACGACCTGACCGTCAACTTCCAGCACCGCGGTCTGGAGGGCTTGAACGAGGCGCTTCGCACCGCGAGCAATCGCATCGCGCTCGGCGTGATCATCGGCGCGTTGATCATCGGCTCGTCCCAGATCGTCACGACCGGCATCCGGCCCTACCTGTTCGGCTACCCGGCCCTCGGCATCGTCGGCTACCTCCTTTCCGCCATGCTCGGCCTCTGGGTGGTCATCGACATCTTCCGCCACGGCCGGCACAAATAGGTCGAGTAACGCTGGTGGCGCGCGTTGTCCCTAACGCGCATGGACCGTCGTGACAAGGGGTGCTTAGTCCCGTCTCACACCGATGCCCCGACGGCGCCATTCCAAATCTTCCGCTTGACCCGCGCCATCGCTTCCGCGGACGCGGCCGCAGGACGTGCCACTCCCGCAGGACCACTGCTGGCTTCGCCATCGCCGGAATTGCCAGACGGCATCGCGCTTGCCTAGCCAGATGGAATCGGTTATCCGGTATGGCATGAAGATG
>DASRKV010000344.1:0-8825 GCA_035648795.1 Opitutaceae bacterium | reverse complement strand
AAAATACCCATTAACCTTCTCGCAGGGCATAACGATCACGGTCACCGGTATCGGCGGCGCGCGGAGTCTGACCTACGCCCAGTAGGTTTTTTGGTTTCAATTTCAAAGCCGCCTGCCGATACTGCGGGCGGCTTTCTTATTCCTGGCAAAGCGATTCGTTCTGCGTATCCCGCCCGACCGGGAGCCTGCCGATGCGGTATTGATGCTGAGCACTTCTACGTCGCAGTGGGGAAGCGCACGGCCTGAGTCGTGGTCATTCGACTCAAACGCGGCGGTTTCAGAGGTAATCGATGCAAGGCATGGGCTCGCGATGTCTTAAACATTTATGGACGGGTCGTTTGGAGCCTCTAGATAAGCTCCACGTGTCGGATTTCACGGTCTTCTTATGGAATTTTTCTTGCCTGCCTTACACTAGCGGACGACTTGGTTTGTCGCGGGATCGTGAGGCTGTTCGAACGTGGCACGGGCAGCCTGCCCGCCGTCTCGTCCGACGCAGGCCCGGCGATGGCGGAAACCTCCGCGAAGGCTGGTCTCGCACGTGCTTTGGAAAGATCTCAGGACATGGGCAAGATATTCATGTTACGTCGGAAGAGCGTCTCGCCTGTGGTTCGGAATACCCGGACGTGGACAAGATGGCCATGCCACCCCGGAAGTCCGACAACGCGGACGTTCCATCCGGTTTCACTGTAATTAGCGCGGCTTCGTCGGCTTTGAACTCAGCTTCTATTGGATAAATATTGCTTGCCAGGATAGTTAGGGACCATACCGTCAGCCACCTTACAGTTTCAGCGCCTAACTATCCGAATGCCTAGCCTGCTCCTCAAAGAAGTTCCGAAATACGAATGCCTGCTCGAACGCGCGCGATGCTGTCCCGAGCTGGATCCGTCTGCGACAGAGGCATTTCTCCATTTGATGCGCACGACCACCGACGTTTCGGCGGTTTTCGACGCGATTCACGCCAGTCACAATATCTCGCAGGGGCGCCTGGTGGTCCTGATGCTGCTCAGCCACGATCCGCAACGGCCGGCAAATCCGGCGGATCTGGCGGATCGTTCCAACGTGACGCGCGCGACCATGACGGGCCTGATCGACACGTTGGAGCGCGACGGCTTCGTCAAACGGGAGCACGCGCCGGACGATCGACGCATGATGTCGCTGCGGCTGACGGACGAAGGCCGGGCGTTTCTCGACAAAATTCTGCCGGAGTACTTCCGGCGGATTGCCGCGCTCATGAGCCGGCTGACGGAAGGCGAGCGGAAGACGCTCGTGGCTTTGATGGGCAAGATCCAGCAGGGCCTGCCTGCGATCAATGCCCCCGCCAAGACCGGATCGACGGCTGAACCTGCCAGCCCAACTCTCTTCCGCTCATGACCCTGATGACCAAACGCATCCTCGGAATGATCGCCGCCATACTTGTCGTGGTCGGCGCGATTGCATTCTGGAAATACTACACGATTCGCACGACGATTGCGAAGATGACGGCGCAGAAACCGCAGCCGACGGCGGTTTCGTCCATCAAGGCTCCGGAGGAGGTCTGGCAGGATCGGCGGCGGGCGGTCGGCAGCCTGGCGGCGGTCCAGGGCGTGATGGTCAGCAACGAGCTGCCGGGCACGGTGCAGAAGATCACCTTCGAATCGGGCGGTCAGGTGAAGCAGGGGGATCTGTTGGTCCAGCTCGACGTCTCGGCCGAGGCCGCGGAGTTGCGCGGGTTGGAAGCCCAGACTTTGCTCGCCCGGATCAATGATAAGCGGGCGCAGGAGCTGCGGCGCAACAACACCAACAGCCAGGGTGATCTCGACGCCGCTCAGGCGCAGTACCAACAGACGCTGGCGGCCGCGGACACCCTCAAGGCGACGATTGCGAAAAAGACCATCACCGCGCCATTTGCCGGCCGGCTGGGCCTTCGCCAGGTAAACCTCGGGCAATATCTCGCGGTGGGCACCGCGATCGTCACCCTGCAGGCCCTGGATCCGATCTACGTGAATTTTGCGCTGCCCCAGCAGGACGTAGTCGACCTGACGGAGGGGCAGAAAGTGCAGCTGCGCATCGACGCCTATCCGGACCAGACATTCGAGGGGGCGATCAACGCGATCAGCCCCAAGGTGGACGACGCCAGCCGCAACCTCCAGGTGCAGGCCACGCTGGGCAACGCCAACGCCAGACTCAAGCCCGGCATGTTTGGCAGCGTGGACGTGCTGCTACCCCGGCAGAGCAAAGTGATCACGCTGCCACAGGCCGCGATCGTCTACAATCCCTATGGCGACGCCGTTTACGTCGTCGAGAAGGCGAAGGATGCCGCCGGCGCCGATGGTCTGGTCGCCCGCCAGCGCTTCGTCCAGTTGGGGGAAACCCGCGGCGATCAGGTGGCGGTGCTCAAGGGCGTGAAGATTGGCGACGAAGTCGTGACTTCCGGCCAGCTCAAACTCCGCAATGGGGCGGCGGTGGAGATCAACAATTCCATCACTCCGGAGAACAACCCCGCGCCGACGCTGCCGAACAATTGAGAGGCCCATGAAGTTTACTGACCTTTTCATCAAGCGCCCCGTCCTGGCGACGGTGGTGAATCTGCTGATCCTGCTGATCGGCTGGCGGTCGATCGGCCTCCTGAACGTCCGGCAGTACCCCGTCAGCAACAGTGCCATCGTCACCGTGACGACCGTCTACACGGGCGCCAGCGCGGATCTGATCCAAGGATTCATCACCTCCCCGCTGGAGAAGCAGATCGCCAGCGCCGACGGCATCGACTACCTCGAATCCAGCAGCGCTCCCAGCGTCAGCGCCATCACGGTGCACCTGCGGCTCAACTACGACACCAACGCCGCGCTGACCCAGATCACCTCGAAGGTCAACAAGGTGCGCAACCAGCTGCCCGCCGACGCCTTCGACCCGGTGATCGACGTACAGTTGGGGCAATCCACGGCGTCGATGTACCTCAGCTTCTACAGCGACGTGCTCGAATCGAACCAGATCACGGACTATCTGACCCGTGTGGTGCAACCCCGGCTCGCGTCCGTGGACGGCGTGCAGAGCGCTCAGATTCTCGGCGGGCGCACGTTTGCGATGCGGATCTGGCTCAAGCCCGACCGGCTGGCGGGCTACGGACTCAGCCCCGCGCAGGTGTGGCAGGCCCTCGCCGCCAACAATTCGCTCTCCGCCGTGGGCGCGACCAAGGGGGGGATGATTTCCGTCAACCTCAACGCGGCGACGGATCTCCACACCGCCGATGAGTTCCGCCAACTGGTGATCACGGAGAAAAACGGGGCCATCATCCGGGTGGGGGATGTGGCCGACGTGGTCCTCGGAGCGGAAAGCTACGACAGCTCGGTCAACTTCGGCGACAAGCACGCCACCATGGTCGCCATCAACGTCCTGCCCACGGCCAACGCGCTCACGGTGATCAAAGACGTGCGGAAGGTTTTCCCGGACATCGTGGCCCAGCTTCCGGCCGGCCTGAATGCGATCATCCTGTACGATGCCACGGCCTACATCAGCAACGCGATCGAGGAGGTGGTCACCACCCTGGGGGAGGCGCTGGCCATCGTGATCGTGGTGATCTTCCTGTTTCTTGGTTCGGCCCGCTCCGTCATCATTCCGCTGGTGGCGATGCCGCTTTCCCTGGTGGGTGCGTGCTTCCTCATGCTCGTGATGGGCTTCACCATCAACCTGCTGACGCTGCTGGCGATGGTGCTGGCCATCGGGCTGGTGGTCGACGACGCCATCGTCGTCGTGGAGAACATCCACCGGCACATGGAGGAAGGACTGTCGCCGCTGGCCGCCAGCCTCAAGGGGGCGCAGGAACTGGGCGGCCCGGTCGTCGCGATGACGATCACGCTGGCCGCCGTGTATGCGCCGATCGGCTTCCAGGCGGGGCTCACGGGA
This sequence comes from Opitutaceae bacterium, assembly GCA_035648795.1. GTDB lineage: Bacteria > Verrucomicrobiota > Verrucomicrobiia > Opitutales > Opitutaceae > Fen-1467. Next base: position 4,946 of record DASRKV010000344.1, on the reverse strand, counting down.
ACGCTGTTCCGTGAGTTCGCCTTCACGCTGGTCGGAGCCGTCATCATCTCGGGCATCGTCGCCTTGACGCTCTCGCCCATGATGTGCTCAAGGCTGCTCATCCACAATGCCGCCAAGAAAGGCTTTGCGCATTTCCTCGATATGTCCTTCGACAAGCTCCGGGACCGCTACGAGCGCCTGCTCCACGGCATGATGGACACCTGGCCGGCGCTGCTGATCGTCCCCGTCGTCTCGATGGTGCTCATCGTTCCGTTCTGGTCGATGACCAAGCAGGAACTCGCGCCCGACGAGGACCAGGGATTCATGATCGTGATGTCCACCGCGGCGCCGAATTCCGGCATCGATCAGACGACGTTGTTCGCCCGGGCGAACGTCAAGATCATCGAACAGTTCCCCGAGACCGCGCAGGTATTCCAGGCGGTGGGCTTTCCCTCGTACAATGGCGCCTTCACCGGCATGGCCTTCAAACCCTGGAACCGGCGGGAACGCACGACCATGCAGGTTCTCCCGGAGGTGACCGCCCGGTTGAACACGGTGGCCGGCCTGAAAAACTACGTCTTCACGCCCCCGCCGCTGCCGGGCGGCGGCTCGGGACCGCCGGTGCAGTTTGTAGTGGTCTCGACCGATGCGCCCGAGCGCGTCGCCCAGGTCGCCGACGATCTCGTGCAGCGCGCCATCAAGAGCGGTCTCTTCTATTTTGCCGATACCGACCTGAAATTCGACCAGCCGCAGGTGGACATCCAGATCGACCGCAACAAGGCGGCGGATCTGGGCGTGAACATGCAGCAGGTGGCCGCCGACGTCGGCTCGCTGCTGGGCGGCGGCTATGTCAACTACTTCAACATCCAGGGCAATAGCTACAAGGTGATCCCCCAGGTGGTGCGCACCTTCCGCCTGAACCCGGAGCAGCTCGGCGATTATTACGTCGGGACGGGCAACGGCAAGCTCGTGCCGCTCTCGACCTTCGCGTCGCTCAAATACAAGGTGCAGCCGCAGGCGCTGAAACACTTCCAGCAGCTCACGGCGGCCACGATCCAGGCGATGCCCCGGGCGGGTGTCTCGCTCGGTCAGGCGCTCGATTTCTTCAACCGGGAGGCCAAGACCGCCCTGCCGCAGGGTTACGACGTCGATTATGGCGGCCAGTCACGGCAGTATTTTCAGGAGGGGAGTTCGCTGATCGTGGCCTTCGTGTTCGGCGCGATCATCATCTTCCTTGTGCTCGCGGCGCAGTTCGAGAGTTTTCGCGATCCACTCATCATTCTGTTCGGAAGCGTGCCGATGACCCTGGTGGGGGCGCTGGCCTTCCTGTTTCTCGGCACCGCCTCCATCAACATCTACACCGAGGTCGGGTTCATCACCCTGGTCGGGCTGATCAGCAAACACGGCATCCTGATTGTGCAGTTCGCCAACCAGCTCCAGGAGGAGGGCTACGGCAAACGCGACGCCGTGCAGCACGCCGCCGGCGTGCGCTTGCGGCCGATCCTGATGACGACCGCGGCCATGGTCCTCGGTGTCATGCCTCTGGTCATCGCGAGCGGCGCCGGCGCCGCCAGCCGCTTCAACATCGGCATCGTCATCGTCACCGGGATGACGATCGGCACCGGCTTCACGCTTTTTGTCGTCCCGGCCGTCTACATGCTGATTGCCGGCGACCGGAAGAAGGTCGCCGCCCCGGCAACGGTGGCATCACATCCGGCGGTGGTGGCAGTACATCCGGTGACGGTTGCATCGCACCAGTCGATCTGAATGCTTTCCATGATTGTTCTCACTTCCATGAAGTCACCTGTCATCCGTTTTGTCCTGGCGGCCTCGCTCGGCGCGACTCTGCCGCTGTTGGGGGCCGCCCCCGACTCGACCCAGCCGGTGCCCGACAACCTGGATCTGAAGAACGCCGTCGTGTTCGCGCTCGAGAACAACTTCGCCATCCGCCAGGCCCGGGAGCGCATCAAACAACAGGAGGGGATCGAGATCCAGGTGCGCGCCCGCCAGCTCCCCAATGTCAGCGTTGGCGGGAGCTACACCGGCAACGCCGATGCGATTTCAGCTTACACTCCGCCGACCGACAGCTCGTGGAGCATTGCGCTGCAGGCCAAACAGGTGCTCTATGCGGGCGGCGGGGTTCAGTCCTCGGTCAGGAGCGCCCGGTTGGTGCGCGAAGCCGCCATGCTCGAGCTGGAGGGGGTCATCAACCAGCAACTGCTGGCCGTCCGGACCCAGTTCTACACCGTCTTGCTCGCGAAGCAGCGGATCGGCGTACAAGAGGAGAATGTGAACCTGTTTCAGCGGCAATTACAGGATGCCAAGAACCGGTTCGACGCCGGCACGACCTCCAACTTCGAGGTGCTGCGCGCCGAGGTGGCCCTGGCGAACGGCCAGCCGCCGCTCATCCAGGCGCGCAATGACTACCGGATCGCCGTCGAGCAGTTGCGACAGTTGCTGGGCTTTGTCGCCCGTCCCGGGGTCGACCTGACGAAGACCCCGGAAATCACCGGCACCCTGGCGATCGGCCAGCCGGTGACGTTCGAACTGGTCGATGCCTTGGCGGCGGCGCACGCCAATCGGCCCGAATTACAGCAGCTTACCCGGCTGCAGGAGGCTGGCGAACAGACCGTCAAAGCGAAGCGCGCCGGTTATCTGCCGGAAGTCGACTTGATCGGGGGCTACGATATTATCCGGAGCCCGCTTAACGGGGCGTGGAATGATCGCTACGAAGGCTGGATGGGCGGACTGCAGGCGTCATGGAATGTCTTTGACGGCCGGGCCACCGCCGGCCGGGTGGCCGAGGCGAAATCGCTGCTCGAACAGGCGAGACTCACGCTGGCCTCGACCGACCTGGGCATTGAAGTGCAGGTGCGCCAGGCCCACTCTTCGCTGATCGAGGCCTGGGAGTTGGTCCAGGCGTCGAGCAAGACGGTTGAGCAGGCGGAGGAGGCGCTGCGCCTCGCCAACGTCCGGTACGGGGCGGGGACCGCCACGCAGCTCGACGTGCTGACGAGTCAGGTCGCACTGACGGAGGCGCGTCTGAACCAGTTGCAGGCCTACTACGGCTATCATGTCGCGTTGGCGAGCATGCGCCAGGCGATCGGCCAGGCGGACGAGTTCGTCCGTTCCTAGCGTGGAGGTTCCCATCGCGGGGACACAGCGTGGCGCCGGTCTCGGACCAGTGCTGCTCTGCCCGATCTCCACGGCATCGGAAAATCGTCGCATGCCTGCGGTTACGACCCGTATTGTAGACGGAGATCGGTCGTGCTATTGCTCGGCTGAAATCTCGTTTTGAATGTGAAAACAGTCCGGTCTTGGCTCATCGTATTGGTGGCCGCAGTCGCGTTGGCGGCTCTGACCCTGACGGTCGCGCTAATACCGGCGGTTCAGCGCCGGGTCGTCTTGTGGATCGCATCTGGGCGACCGGGAATGACGCTCGAAGTGGATCATGTGGCCATCCGTCCGGGAATGGCCGAGATTCGCGGTCTGCGTCTGCAACAGGCGGGAGTGCAGGTTGCGGTAGCGGAAGCCTCCTTCGATATCTCGTGGTGGCAGGCGGCCGTGCATCGGCGGCTCATCTTGCGCAGCGCCCGGGTGACAGGAATGAAAGTGGATCTGACCCGGTATGCCGAGCCGACCGGACTGCGCGCCGGGAGCGCGTCCCCGCCTCCAAACGAGCCGGGTGCCCCCGTCATGGGTCCGCAGGCGGACGTGAAAGCGGGCGCGGCGTTGCCTGACACCCCGGAGCCGCCGGCTTTCGCCGGTATTCTTAACCGCCTTCACCTGCCTTGGGAGGTGGTGCTGGATGCCTGCGATGTGGAGGTCGATATTCTTTTTCCCCGGACGACAGGAAAGCTGCCGGGTGGGGCGCGATTGAAGCTGACCGGAGGGCATTTCGGCCCGAGGCGCGACGCGGAATTCGATTTCGATGCGACCATCCGGAATCCGGATCCCGGCGCGCCGGTCGACGAGGTCACGACGCGGGGCGCCTTGACCGCGACTTTGAACGGCCGGTCGGCCGTCGAACGCGTGGGCATCCACCTGGATGCGGCCGCGCGCGGGCCGCTGGTTCCCGCCGCTGCCCGCTTACAGGCGGACATTGTTTTGGCGCGCACGCCGGTGGGCGAGACCTACGCGGTGGCGCTGAATTCGCTCGAGGCGGGCGTGGTCAGCCGCTTGCTCAACCTGGACGGTGATTATGTCGCCGGTTCGTCGACGCTCACCGGGTCCTGGCAGGTTCTGGCCAACCACCGGCAGGTAGCACCGTTTGCCCTGGGATTTGCCGTGCCTGAGTTCTCGGTGTCGGGCGACGGCCGGTTCGAGGTGAGTTTCGCGGCGATGAACCTGCAGTTGGCGGGACGGTTGACCGGAAACGCCAGCCGGCTGGACCTTATTGATCCACGGCTGCGCGAACTCAACGAGCTCGGCGTGACGGCGGCGTTCGATTTACGGTATGACCGGGGCCAGTTGCGGGTGGAGGACCTCACGGCGAGGATCACCGGCCGCAAACCGGTGCTGTCCGTGCAGGCGGTGCAGGCGTTCACCGTGAACCTGGCCACCGGCGACTTCACGCCGTCGGGCACCCAGCGTGAGCTGGTCCATATCAATCTCGATGGCGTGCCCATGACATGGATCCGGCCGTTTTTCCCCGGATTCGAGTTGTCCGGCGAGGAGATCTCGGGCGAACTGGTGGCCGCGTTGCACGGCGCCGGTCGGGTCTGGTTGCGGACCACATCGCCGCTACGCGTGCACGGGCTTGCAGTCAACCAGGGCGCCCGGGTCGTGCTTCCCTCCAGCGACGTCCGTCTCGATGCCGAGGTGGAGCATTCCCGGGAAGGAACGCGTGTCCGGTTGACGGATTTGAACGTCGTGACTGCCGCCGGCGACCAGTTTGACGGGCGGGGCGAACTCGCGGTGAAGCCCGACGGGGAGGTTGTTGTGCAGGCGGGCTTCGACGCCGACCT
>DASRKV010000343.1:0-8176 GCA_035648795.1 Opitutaceae bacterium | reverse complement strand
TATGCGCCCCTCAGCGCCCGGCTCGCCTCGCGGGAGGCCGGTGCGCAACTGGACGGCGAGCAGGAGCGGCGCCTCGAATCTTTCCGGGCCAACAAAACCGCGCTCCAGACCGAACTGAAGGCGCGCCTTTATACCTTGAGGGAATCCGACCCGGCCGCCCGCCGGCAGGCGTTGGAGGCGTTTGCCCGTGAGCAAACGCCGCAGTTGATCGAACTCGAGCGGACGGCCGAGGATCTCCGCAGCGAACTGGCTCGCGCCACCGATGCCGGAAACGCGTTTCGCCCGGGAAACTTGGCCCGCTCCGGGTCGTCTCCCGCCGAAGGCCTGGCCGACCCGACGGCCCTTCTGCGTTGGGCCGTCTTCTACAGCCCGGGCCTATCCTCCGCCCAGCGCCGTTTGGTCCGGGAAATCTTGATCGAACTGGGCGATCCGGCGCCGGAGCCCGGACCTGCGGGACGCGGGGCCGGCTGGATGTTCTTCTCACCCGAAACGGCGCGCGTGTCACTGCCCTCCCCGCTGCCTGCCGACGTGGCGGACAAGATCGCGGAGTATGAGACGACCAAGAACGCGTTGAAACGTGAGCTGCGGGATGCGTTGGGCGCGCCCGACCTGCCAGCGGCGCCCGTCAACCGGGCCCAGGTTCTGCAGACTCTCGCCCGGAGCCAGGCGCCGCGCATCGCCGCCACGGAGGCGCTCGCGGAAGAAATCCGCCGCGGCCTGCAGGGATCGATCCGGGATTCGCTGGGCGTCCCGCGGTTGCCGCCGTTGCCGGCCAACCTCGAAGAACGAATCGACGCCTACCGCAAGAACAAGCTCGACCTGCAGAAGGAGCTGCTCGCGCAGGTGCACGGAATCGCCGGCCGCGAAGCAGGCGCCGGTACCCCAGCCGGACAGGACCGGCTCCGGCAGACCATCGCCGCGTTCACGCGGGACCACGCCGCGCGGTACGCGGCGCTGGAAAAGGAGAAAGAGGGCATCCGGGCCGAGCTCGCGCGCCTCGGCGGCGACCGGACCGCGGAGACGGCGCCAGGCCCGGCGGCCGACGGGCTCATCAAGAATTTCACCGACTCGTTCCAGCAATATGAGCGGTGGCGGCTTTATTACGAATACCGCATCGCCGTCTTTGAGCCCGGGCTTTCCCCGGAGCAACGCCGCTTGTTGTTCGATGCCGGCATCGAGAAACTCGCCCTGCCGCTGCCGGGTGGTACCCTGCAATCCTTTTGATGACTTCGACCTTTCCCCGACTCGCGCCGGCGACTCTGATCGCCGGAGGGTTGCTCGTCGCCATTTTTGCAGGGTCGGTCATGCAGTTTCGCGCCGAACTGCGCGCCGAGATTCACGAGAAGATCATCGATCGCGATGCGGCGGTGCTGTTTCCGGTCGCATTGGCCCACCTGGCGGCAAGTCAAGTCAACGCCGCCCGGCAGACGGCGGATCCAACGGAACTCCTTGCCCCCGTGTTGAGAAGCGCGCGGCAACAAGGCATGCTCGCCGTGACGATTTTCGACGCCGAGGGCAACACCCTCGAAGCCGTCCCCTCGGCGCTCCTGCTGGACGACCTGTCGCCCACGGATTTTCCGCAATTGCTGCAGCAGGACCACCTGAGCCACTACTATCCGAACTTTCCGCTCGACCGCTATTTCACGGAGGCCGCCGGATCGGCGGAACCGCGCCAGGCCCCCGTGCTCGAAGTGCTGCTGCGGCTCCACGGGCAGGATCCGTCAAAGGTCCTTGGGTTCGCCCAATACTATATTGACGCGCGGCCGCTGGCGAAGGAACTCGCCGCCATCGATCAGCGCATCAACCGGCAGACCGCCGCCACCCTCGGCATCGGCGGCGGGCTGATCGCCCTGGTGGTGGCGGTCGCCTACTTCCGGTTGCAGCGCGCCCAGCGCGTCATCGCCGACCGCAACGCGGGGCTGGCGCGCGCGCATTTCGAGCTCACGCTGGCGGCGAAGGCTTCCGCGGTCGGGCAGATCACCTCGCACTTGATTCACGGGCTGCAAGGCTCGGTCGCCGGCCTCCGCGCCGTCGTCGCCGACCGGGCGGCGAACGCTCCCGCACCCGATTGGGACAGCGCGGCCGGTTACACCGAGCGCATGCAGACGATGATTCAGGATACCATTGCGCTGCTCGGCGACGTCGCGACGCAGAACTCCTATGAGCTCACCGGCAAGGAACTCGCCGCGATCATCCACCAGCGCAACGCGCCGGCCGCCGCCAGGAAAGGGGTCCTGTTCTCGGACGAAGGAGACTTCCGCCGCAGTCTCGACAGCCATCGCGGCAGCATGCTTTGCCTCATCGCGAACAATCTGGTGCAAAACGCGATCGACGCCACCGCCCCCGGTCGCCGGGTCGGCCTCTCCTACGGCGGGAGCGCCGATGCCTTGACGATCACCGTCTCCGACGAGGGCCACGGCATTCCCGAGGACCTGCGCCCTCATCTTTTCGAACCGGGCCGGACGGGCCGCAGCGGCGGCTCCGGTCTGGGGCTGGCGATCAGCCGGCTGCTCGCGCGCCAGATCGGCGCCACGCTCACCCTCGATTCCACCGGCCCCCACGGCACTGCCTTCACGGTCAGTCTTCCCGTCCATGGAGAAAAGTAACGAGCCGGTGGATACGAGTGGCCGGACCGCCCGGGCGCTTCGGCGCCGCGGGCGTCAGGGGGTGGTCACCGCGGGATTCAGGCCGGCCAGCTCCGGTTGTCTGCAACCGATCCGCGTCCCCGTCGTCAGATAGGTTTGGTTGTCTTCACCTAATTCAGGAGTAAACTCGAACGCAGCACTACGGACGCCGAATGTATTAAAGAATTCACAGTCAATCCCTTTCCTTCCCCGGGCCCGGCCTGGCACGCGGCGCGCGAGAAGGGAACGAACCACCAACTCTCACTCATCTCTCCATGAAAACGCTTCTTAACCTTTTTCCCGGCCTGGCGACAGCGGGCCTGCTTGGAATTATCGCCGCGCCCGCAGCAGCCGGCCGCAACCTCCAGATGGTGGTCGTCGCGGAACAGACCGGTGCCATGACGGCCCCGGCTCTTCCCACCCCGGAACACCCCGCCTCTTATGTCGCGTTCGACGGCGGCTACATCGAAGCGGGCGATCCGATCGCCAATCTGCAGCCGCCGGCGGCTGCGACGGTGGCGCAGGCGCTGCAAGCCGCCGTCGCCGGCCGGGGCTACGAGCCCGCCTCGGGCCCGACGACCCCGTCAGTGATCCTCCTTTACCATTGGGGATTCATCAGACGGGATTCGCAGGCGGTCCGGAACGGCAACAAGATCGATCCGAATCTGCATGCGCGGTTGTCCTTGGTAAGCCCGGACCGGCAGCGCGAGGATCTCGAAGAAGAATTGGTTAACAGCCACCTGCTGGGGAGCGGAAATGCGGTCACCCGCGGGCCCGGCTTTCTCAATTTTCACCAGCGGGACGTCCTGCAACTGGCGCACGACAGCCGTTACTTCGTCGTCGTGTCAGCCTATGACTACGCGGCCGCCAGCCGGCAGGAACCGAAGCTGCTCTGGCGCGCCAAGATGAGCGCGTATGACGGCGGAATCTCGATGGCGGAGGCGCTGCCAAGCCTGCTGCAGGGCGGCGCACCGTTTCTTGGGCGCAATCTGGGTGATTTCGAGTATGTCACGACCTCGTTGGTCTCCGGCGGCCGGGGCGAGTCGGGGGCGCAGCGCTTCGCGCCTCCCGTGGGAAACCCGGGATCCTTGGATGCGGGATTCCTGCGCGGCCTGATGAAGCAGGAGCATGACGAATTCTCCGGCGTCCATCCGTACGACAAGACAGCCTACGATCCGATCGTCTCTGCGCCGCCGGCCGGAGCCTCCGCGGCAAAGCCGGTCATTCAACCGAAGCAGACCGGGACCTACTGATCACTTGCTCAAAGGAAGGCTCGTGCCGCTGTCGTCCGCCGAGCGGCGCGCTCGCGGGGCGGGCATGTTTTTTCGTCTTCAACCCGGGCGGGAGGGCGGTTACAACAGGGCATGCCCACGCTTGAGGAGATCGTCGCCTACTGCGACCGGCGCACGCGCCGCGCCGCCTTCCTGGACTTTCCCGGCGCCTGCAACGGCCTGCAGGTCGCGAACAATGGCCGTGTCACCCGCGTCGGCGCCGCGGTTGACGCCGGGCTGACGCCTTTCGGCCAGGCCGTCGCCGCCGGGGTGGATTTTCTCGTCGTTCATCATGGCCTGTTCTGGTCGCCGCCCCAGCCGATCACCGGCCCCATTTACCGGAAGCTGTCCGTCCTGCTGCGCGGCAACTGCGCGCTCTATTCCAGCCATCTCCCGCTCGACGCCCATCGCGCCATCGGCAACAACGCGCTGCTCGCCCGTCAGCTTGGTCTCAAGCCCAGCCGGTGGTTTCTGGAGCACGAGGGCGCGGCGATCGGATGCATCGCCGCCAGCGCGCTGCGGCGCGGCGAACTGCGGCGGAGGCTGACGGCGCTGTATCCACGGGTCATCGCCCTCGAGTTCGGCGCCGCCGCGCCCCGTGCCGTTGCGTTCTGCAGCGGCAGCGGCCATCAAGCGGTGCGCGAACTCGCGCCCGCCGGGGTCGACACCTTGGTGACCGGCGAACTGCGCGAGGAGTGGTTCAACTACGCGCAGGAGCATCGCCTCAATCTCTACGCCTGCGGCCATTATGCCACCGAGACCCATGGCGTGAAAGCCCTCGCGGCGGAACTGGCGAAGAGATTCCGCGTGCCGTGGAATTTCATCGCGACCGACAATCCGCTTTAGCCACACGCGTCCGTTCGAGCAAAGACCGCCCGCGACCGGTGGCGCATTCCGCGTCTCCCCCCCGCAAAACGATTCTTTCCTTTTCTCCGATTCCTCTGCTACCTCCTGGGAGGATCTTCCCTCCTCCATGAAAAAGATCGCCATCATCAACGGTCCCAATCTCGACCGGCTGGGACAACGTGAACCCGAGATCTACGGCCGCACCACGCTGGCAGAACTCGAACAGGCCCTGCGCGCCGAGGTGGCCGGCCAGGCGGTGGAACTCGAGTTCTTCCAGTCGAATCATGAGGGCGCGATCATTGACCGGATCGCGAGCCTGGCTGAACGGAAGTTCTCCGGGCTGATCATCAACGGCGCGGCGCTGACCCACACCAGCGTGGCGTTGCGCGACGCGCTGCTCGGTGCCGGCCTGCCGGCGGTTGAGGTGCACATCTCGAACATTTACCGGCGCGAGGAATTCCGGCAACGATCGCTCACCGCCCCGGCGTGCCTGGCGGTGATCACCGGGCTGGGCTTGGAGGGCTACCACGCCGCGCTCCGGTTTCTGCTGAAGCGCTAGCCGCCTGCCGGTGGCATCACCCCGTGGCCGCGGCCGCCCGCGGGTGGTCTCCCGCCATTCCGTCACCTTCCTTCGCCATCCATGGCTGAAACGCTGCCCACTTTTGTCGAACCGCGCTGGTTCGCCTGTCACACCAAGCCGCGGTGCGAGAAGAAATTCGCCGCCTTGCTCACGGTGGAGAAATTCACCCACTACCTGCCGCTCGTGCCGAGCGTGCGGCGCTACCGCGACCAGACAAAACGCTTCACCAAGCCGCTCTTTCCCAGTTACGTCTTCACCGAGATCCCGCCGGAAACCAAGAGCCGCGTCTATCAGCAAGACCTGCTCGTGCGCGCGATCTGGATCGAAGACCAGACCGGGTTTCTGCGCCAGCTCGACGATGTCAAGGCGGTCGTGGCCTCGGGCCTGGAGTTGAGCCTGCACCCGTTGCTCAAGAAGGGCACCCGCGTCAAAGTCGCCGGCGGGCCGCTTTACGGGATCGAGGGCGTGGTCGACGATCCGGCGAATCCCCGGGGCGTCATCATCGCCGTCGACGTGCTGCAACAAGGACTGCTCGTGCGGATGCCGCTGGACCACCTGCAGATTCTACCGTGAGCTCCGACAACAACCGAAGCCACAAGACTGTTCTCCCCATGACGTCGCGCACCACGACGATTCCTTTGGTTGCGGCGTCCGCCCCGTTTGGGGAACATGCGGCCTGCCGGCCGGCCCCGCGGTTGGCGCTTGCGTTTCCCGTCTCCGGCTAAAGCGTGGCGGTGCGCGACTCGGCCGGGAAATATTCGCAACCCAGGGCGCAATCCGATGTCTCTTGTCGCGTTCCGACTTGTTCCGACACTGCCTACCGATGATCACCCCGTCCCGGAGGATCCTCTTGTGGATTAGCTTGCTCGGTCTGTCGGCCGTCGCCGTCGAGGCTCAGAACAACGCTGCTGCGGCCGGCTCCGCACCCGACACCTGGGAACAGCAAACCATTTCCCGCATCCGGGATCTGTTCGAGATCGAATTGCCAACGACCGAGCGGACCGGACAGATCAAACTCAGCTTTCAGCCTCATTTTCGCGATCTGCTCAACGAAGACTATCTGCGCCTCCCGCTCGAGCTTCGCTGGGGCGTAAACGATCACTTCGAGCTCAACAGCGAAATCGACACCTACTTCGACCATGGCCTGCGCAAGGGCAACGGCGGCTATGGTATCAGCACCCTGCACTTCGGAGCGAAATATGCCTGGTTGGAATGGCTCAAGCCCACCTGGGATGCCAGCGTCGGCATCAATTCATCGATTCCCGTCAGCCGCCCGCCCATCGAATTGACGGACGGCCATGATCATATCACCCCTTACATTGTCTTTGGCCGTAAACTGGGCAACGTGCCCGGGCTCTCGGGCGTCATCAACGTCAGCACGGATTTTATGTCCGCGTCTTCCACCCCCGGCGCTTTCGAACGCAACGAGCCGCACAGCAATTCGCTGACGGTGAGCCCTGGATTGCTCTACGATCACCACGCCTGGCACTACACCCTCGAAGTGGACGGCACCACGACGCGGTTTATCGGCAGCGGCAGCCATGACTTCCTCACCATCCGCCCCGGCGTGATCTGGGATCTGCCGAAGGTGCTCGTGTTTAACGCCCGCGGGCGCTGGCTCGCCGGATTCAATCTGACGTTCGTTTTCGGACCCGACGGCAACACGATCAGCACCGGCGGCCGGCTCCGCGGCGAATTGAATTTGACGCGTTTGTTCGGTGGCCACCCGCCGCCCAATCCTCCGCCGGTCGGACCGACGCCGGGCAATTGAGGGAGCCGGCGGATTTTGCGCCGGCCCGCCGCCTGCGCGAGAACCCTGCTACTGAGGCTTACATAATGTAGTGACGGATCGAGGTGGAGCGGCTTGTCCCCAAGACGCATTGGGCGCATTGCCCGTTCGACTTCGCTCAGGGTCCCGAGCCTGTCGAGGGAGAGACAACGCACTCCACCAACGTCACTTCATTCCGTAAGATTCAATAGATTCTGTTCGCCCGCCGGTCGGAAGACATCGGCGTCCCGTCGAGCTTGGCCCCGTTTAGCTTTGGCTGTTCCGCGGCGGCACGGCGAAAGCCAAAAACCGCGCCGCTCCTTCGACACCCAGGAACCAGAGCAACCGATTTGTCCAGTGGCGTTTATCATACTTTTTGGAATTTCGTTGTCCCCAGTCGGCTTTTAGCTTTACACGGCTCTCGTCAAAATCCTCTTAACCCCTCCATTTGTTCCAATAACACTGTTCGGCCATACATCCATGCATTTTACCGACATCATCTACCTGGACCCTTCGCTGGTTTCAGAGGCCTATACTGAGTTCGCCGCTGTTTCCCCGGTAACAAAGATCATAAAAAGCCAAGATCTTGAGGGGACCATCGGCGCTGGTATCTTTCATCTCGGCGGTACGAGCAGAGAGAGTCACGAGTTCACGGTCTCCACCACTCAGATGTTCTTCGTCATAGAAGAGAAGCTTCGACGGCTGCCTTTGGTGACGGCTCGCGAAGCTATCAGTCAGCGGGGGCTTTTTTGGATCAATGGGATACTCGCGGTCGGCAAGCGCACCCTGCGTAGCAATGAAAAGGTGGAAAGGGAATTGAGTCTTTTCACGATCGCGAATGACGAGGAGGATTTTGATCGGTATTTGGATTTGGCCGCAAAAGATGAGTATTTTACATCCGGCTACGATCGGATGGCTGCAGAGAAAGAGATACTTGGAGGCGAGATTTGGGAGCCTGTTGAAGCGCTGATTAGGCCAGCATTCTCGAACTCGAAACAGAGGTGGTATATGTTCACTCCAATTCTAATCCTGAAGAAATGATCTGGCCGAACCAGTCGACGGAGGCAACGCCCTCGGCTCGCACGCC
>DASRKV010000342.1:0-6140 GCA_035648795.1 Opitutaceae bacterium | reverse complement strand
GCTGCGCAATTACCCGGCGCTTCGCCGGGACGTCCCGGAAGCCCATCAGCCGGCGGGACCGGCCGAAACCATGCTCTTTGACCTCGCCGATGCTGCCGCCCCGGCCCCGCTGCCGGACCGCGCCCGGCTCGCCCAGGAGTTCGCCGAGCTGTTGCGCCACACGCGCAAGGCGCCCGTCGCGTCGGCCGCCTCCCCTGACGCCGGGGAACACGCCCTGCTCGATCTTGGCGCCGGCGCACACTCGCCGGTCAGAACCAACGGCGGCAAAGCCGCGGCGACGCCCACGCCCGACCGCCAGCTTACGGCCGCCACCCGGTTGCTGTTCGAAAAAGAGTTGCTCGGCTTCTATATCTCCGGGCACCCGATGAACGCCTATGCGGGTCTGGCCGACGCAATCAATACCGTTTCGGAAGATCAGGTGCGCGATCTCCCTGACCGCAGCGAATTTCGCCTCTGCGGCGTGGCCACGGCCATCACGAAAAAGCTTTCGAAGAAGGACAACCGGCCGTGGGCCGCCTTCACGCTTGCCACCAAGAACGTGTCCCTGCCGATGAATATGTTCTCCGACGCCTACGAGGCCTACGCGCGCAACCTTGTCGCCGAGGCGCCCGTGCTCGTCCAGGGCAATGTGCTCGGCGGCGCCGACGGCGTGCGCATCAACGTCCGGGAATGTTACCTGCTCGACCAGATCGTGGCGTCCCTTGTCAGGAAAGTCACCTGGCTGCTGCATCCCGGCCACCCCGAGCTGGTCGCCTTTCTGCGCGCCCTGCGCTCCACCGTGGATGCCAGCTACGGCGATACGCGCCTCGAATTCGCTTTTGTCTTCGACGGCCGCATCGCTCCCTTTGCCGATGCTTCGGCGGGCCTGGGCTGGAAACTGGTGCCGGCGCACTTCCAGCAACTGCGGGCCCATCCCGCGGTCGCCGGCACGCTGATCGAAACAAAACGTCTCCAGCTCAAGGAAACCCGCCGATGGACGAAGCGCTGACCCGCCTCGCCAACAGCCGCGGAAAATCCCGCAGGAGTTGTGACCGCCGATGGACGTGTTCGGAGGATGGGCACGATTCATTAAAGTAGAATTATGGCTTGCGCATGCGTGTCTGCCCGCACCAGCTAAATTAGCCACCTTCAGCTTTCCCTGCCCCTGGCTCATGTCGCGCCCGAAAATCGAACACGCCCTCCCGCCGATTCAGACGATCCGCGGCCAGCGCGTCGTCCTCGATAGCGATCTTGCCGCGCTCTACGGCGTGACGACCAAGGTCTTCAATCAGACCATCCGTCGCAACGCCGCCCGCTTCCCGGTCGACTTTCTCTTTCAACTTACGGAAGAAGAGTTTGCCAACTTGAAATCACCATCTGTGACCTCAAGTTCAGAGGGGAATCGTGTTTTAAGGTCACAAGTTGTGACCTTAAACATGGACCGGCGCGGTCAGCACCGGAAATACCTCCCACTCGTCTTCACCGAGCACGGCGCCATCATGGCCGCCACGATTCTCCGCAGCCCTCGCGCCGTCGCCATGAGCGTATACGTTGTCCGCGCCTTCGTCCGCATGCGCGAGGAACTCCTCACCAACGCCGTCATCCTCAAGCGGCTTGCCCTGATCGACAAAAAGCTGCTCGAACACGACGTGGTGCTGCGGGATGTCGTCGAAAGACTCTTGCCCCTGTTGAACCCGCCGGCTGAAGAACCGCCACGGCCCCGGATCGGCTTTCATCAAGGCAATCGCTGATCATGTCCGAAGCCGGCCTGGACACCGATGGCGCGCGCGCCGCGCTGGCTTCACGCTTTCCTTTCCGAGGAATCGAGTGTTGCCTGTGGGCCCGATGTCCGTTTCTCCCACCCTCAATCGCGCCGCGCGTATCCTCGCACTGGTTTCACCGCGCGATCCCGTCGACGTCGTGCTCCGACGGGAGCTTGCGCCACGCCGGGATCTTCCGCCCGCCGAACGGCGCGGCATTGTCCAGGCCATTGCCGCCTATTTCCGCTGGCTCGGCTGGCTCGATCCCGACGCCTCTCCCCAGCGTCGCGTGGAAGCCGCCTTGGAGATGCAGGCCCGCTTTGATGCCAATCCCACCGCGTTCAAGCCGGAAACCCTCGCTGCCCGCGCGGTGCCGGAATGGCTGAAGGCGGAGTTGGAGGCCGTCCCCGTGGAATGGCTGCGCCAACTCCAGCGGGACCCTCCGCTGTGGATCCGGGTCCGTCAGCGGTTCGCTGATTCACTCCCCCAGGCGCTCGGAGACTGTATCGCCGCCTCGCTGCCCTCGACCCTCGACCTTCGACTTTCGACCGCCTTTCGCTACACCGGCGCGCAGGATCTGTTTCTCACCGAGCCATTCCAGCGGGGCCAATTCGAAATCCAGGACCTGGCTTCGCAGGTGGTTGGCCATGCGTGTGCGCCGGCGGCCAGCGAAACGTGGTGGGACGCCTTCGCCGGCGAAGGCGGCAAGACGCTGCATCTGGCCGATCTCATGCAGAACAAGGGGCTCATCTGGGCCAGCGACCGGTCGGTCCGCCGGCTCCAGGTCCTGAAGAAACGCGCCGCCCGCGCCGAGGTGTTTAATTACCGCACCGTGGCGTGGAATGGCGGCCCGCAACCGCCGACCAAAACGCGTTTCGATGGCGTCCTCGTCGATGCACCCTGCAGCGGAGTCGGCACCTGGCAGCGCCATCCGCAGGCCCGCTGGACCGTCTCACCGGCCGACGTGCGCGAACTCACCCGAGTCCAGCAGCAGTTGCTCGATCATGTCGCCGGATCCGTCAAACCCGGAGGCCGCCTCGTCTATTCCGTCTGCACGCTGACCCGTGCCGAGACTCGTGACGTCGTCAGCCGGTTCTCCACAACCCATCCCGAATTCGCGCCAATCCCGGTGTTTCCGAACGCTAGTTCCGGGAAACCCGGCGCCGCGAGTCCCTCACCGGGACCGGAGGGCGTCGCGCCGGTTCCCGACGTTTCTCCAGCAACTTCGGTTCTCCTCTGGCCGCACGAATTGAACGCCAACGGCATGTTTATCGCCGCCTGGCGGAAACAGGCATAGGCGACGAACATCAAATCTACACCATTTCTTTGAACCACAAAGACCCCGAGACACAAAAGAGCAAGGCGACTTGAGGTTCAACTTTGTGTCATTGTGTCTTCGTGGTTTTTATACGTTTGGTCAGGTAAGAGGACATTCGCCCGCGAGCACTCAAAACTCCTTGGAAAAGATCACCTCCACCACGGTGCGGGACAGCTTCAACGACAGCAATGTCGTGATGCACTACACCCGGGCGGCCCACCAGCTAGGCTTGTGGGCCTCCGAACGACTGCTCATCGAACGATGGTTTCCCGATCGGAGCGCTCCGTTGATGGAACTCGGCTGTGGCGCCGGCCGCGTCACCTTCGGACTGTGGGACCTCGGATACCAGGATCTCACGGCGGTCGACTTCGCGGAAGACCTCCTTGATCAGGCGCGCAGCCTCGCGGCCCTCCGTGCCACCGACAGGATCCGCTTCCTTCACGCCGACGCCACCCAATTGAATCGATGTCATCTATTAAATGACAAAGGTTCCGGGCCGCGAAACGGCCGGCCCGCGGATGTTGGCGGCAGACTATGCGACCAACCGGACGGAAAACGCTTCGCTGGCGCGCTGTTCATGTTCAACGGGCTGATGCAGATTCCGGGCCGGGAGAATCGACGGCAGGCGCTCCGGGAAATCCGCGCCGCCTGCCAGACGGGCGCCCGGTTTCTTTTCACCACGCACGATCGCGACGATGATCCCCGCGAGCGGCGGCGCTGGGCGGCCGAAGCCGGCCGCTGGGCGCGCGGCGAGCCGGATCCGCGGCTGGTCGAATTCGGCGACCGCTATTTCGCCAACGAGCACGGTGGCCACACGTTCATGCATCTTCCGATCCGGAATGAGGTGCTGGAAGATCTGGCCGTCACCGGCTGGATCGTCTTGTTCGACGCCATGCGCCGGACGGTCGCACCCGAGTCCGCCGCCGTGCGCGAGTTTTCGGACGAGTGCCGGTTCTGGCTGGCGCAAGGGGAATAGCTCACCATTTGGCTTGAGCCGGGCGGCATGGCGTGGTGTCACTCGCGTGCCTTCCATGAACCCGCCCGCTGCGCCCCGCGAAGCCGTCCGTCTCAGCGAAATCACTTCCTATCAGTGGAAGTCCGGCATCGCCGCCTGGCTGGGCTGGCTGTTCGACGGACTGGAGCTCCATCTCTACACGCTGGTGGCCACGCCGCTTGTGATCCACCTGCTCGCCGCCGCGAGCGCCGCCGATCCCGCGGTGAAGGAAAAGACGGCGTACATCCAGGCGGCGTTTCTCATCGGCTGGGCCGTCGGCGGAGCGTTCTTCGGGCGGTTGGGCGACCTGCTCGGCCGCAGTCGCGCGCTCGCGCTGACGGTGCTCACCTATGCGCTCTGCACCGGCCTCTGCGCCGCCTCACAAACGTGGTGGCAGTTGATGATCTTTCGCTTCGTCGCGGCGCTCGGCATTGGTGGCGAATGGGCGGTGGGCGCCTCGTTGGTGACTGAAACCTGGCCGCGGGCGTGGCGGCCCTGGCTGGCCGCGGTGCTGCAATGCGGGGTCAACTTCGGCATTCTCTTCGCCGCCGCCGCGGTGGGTCTGCTTTCGCTCCTGCCCCATCCGATCCCCGAGCGGTATGTCTTCCTCCTCGGCGTATTGCCGGCGCTGCTCGTCTTCTGGATCCGCCGCCAGGTTCCGGAGCCGGAAGCCTGGCAGCAGGCGGAAAAGGCGGCGGGCCGCGAGAAACCCGGCGTGCGCGAGCTTTTCCGCGGCCAGATCGCGCGGACCACGTGGATCACCATGGTCGTATGCGCATTGAGCCTGTCCGCCTGGTGGCTTTTCATCTTCTGGCATTCGCAACATCTGCGCCGGTTGCTGGACAACACGGGTCTGTCGCCGGCCCAGATCACTCAGCGGATCTCGGCCGCCTTCTTCGGCATGATCGCCGTCTCAGTCATCGGCAACTTTGCCGCGGGCTGGCTGGCGACAATCGTCGGCAACCGGCGGACGATCATCGTGATGTTCCTCGGCCTCTTCGGCAGCATGGCCGGCGCGTTCATCGTGCCCCGCGGCTTTGCCGAACTCGTCTGGTTCTGGGTGCCGCTGACGGGGTTCTTCTCTGGCGTGTTCGGGCTGTTCACGACGTACATGCCGCCGTTGTTTCCGACCCTGCTTCGCACGACCGGCGCCGGTTTCTGCTACAACGTCGGGCGCCTCGCCGCTGCGGTCGCCTCGATTGTCTTCGGCTGGCTCGCGCCCGTGAACGATTTCCGTCTGGCGTTGCTCGCGTCGAGCCTGCTCGCCCTGGCGGCGGCGGGAGCATCCTGGTGGCTGCCGGAGGAAGAAGCTGCCGGATGCCGCGGACCGGAAATCGGGGATCGGCCGATCGAGGCCGACGGTCCCCGGGCGAAAATCGAAATCGGCGGCTAGAGCGGTTTAAATTGAACTGTGGCCGAACACGCGAACGTAGCTGCGAGCGCCAGCGAGCGGATGGTTTGTCCACTCGCTGGCGCTCGCGGCTACACTTTTACTGAAACCGCTCTAGTCGGGGGCAAATGCGTCGCCGTCTTGCCCTCCCTGCGCCAACCGCAACTCTTGGCCCATGTCCTCCCCCGCTCGTTGTCCCTGGCCGACCTCCGAAATCTACCTGGCCTATCACGACCAGGAATGGGGTGTGCCGCAGCATGACGACCGCGGGCTCTTCGAATTCATCCTCCTTGAGGGCGCGCAGGCGGGGCTGAGCTGGTCGACGATCCTGAACAAGCGCGAGAACTACCGGCGCGCGTTCGACGGATTCGAGGCGGAGAAAATCGCACGCTACGGTCCGCGAAAGATCGCCGCGCTGTTGGGCGATGCCGGCATCGTCCGGAACCGCCTTAAAATCGCCGCTGCCATCGGCAACGCCCGGGCGTTCCTCGCCGTGCAGCGGGAATTCGGCAGCTTCGATCGCTACGTCTGGCAGTTTGTCGGCGGCCGCCCGATTCAGAACGCCTGGACCAGTTCCAAACAGGTTCCCGCCAAGACCGCGGAGTCGGACGCGATGAGCCGCGACCTGTTGAAGCGTGGGTTCAAGTTCGTCGGCAGCACCATCTGCTATGGATTCATGCAGGCGACCGGCATGGTTAA